>PXFS01000137.1 GCA_003564185.1 Flavobacteriaceae bacterium | reverse complement strand
TTGTATAGTTTAATTAGTGATAATAACGAGATTATTACTAAGAAAATGATTGTCAAATAAAAATTACGGATATGGAGTGAAATTACTTTGAAATGCGAGGCACAAAGCCTCGCATTTTTTTGCACAAGTTTATTTCCTTTTTTGTTTTTCCGTAGGAGAGCCGTCTTCGTTAGGGTTCTCGATACAATTTTTATTTCATTTCGTTCCACTTCATTTCATAAAAATCACTACCAATGACGTTTTTATATAAATTAATGATTATCAGAGCTTTGTTTATCTTCGAGTGAAGTAGAGAAGTGGTCGGTTCTCGACAGAGTTTATCCTGAAGAAGTGAAGGGCTCGAACTTGAAACAAAATAAATGTCACACACTATTAAATAAAATTTGGAAAATTTTCAGGGGCTCGAACTGACATTTGTCTTCGTTACGGGGAGATACCGCATAAAATTTTCTCAGGAAAATTTTTGCGGTATGACAGGTCAATGTGGTTGAGTTTGTCACACCGAGAAACAAGCTGTCCCACCCCGCCAATAACGCCCTGCTTTTAGTCCCCCTTCCCTTTGGGAAGGGGCTAGGGGATGGGCTTTTTCTACCTCTTCAACGTAAAATTCGCTTTAAAAGTCTTTCTACTTCCTGTTCTCAGGTCTTTATACTCTACTTGAAACCAGTAATCGTTACTGGGCATTGGTTTGCCGTTGTAGGTGCCGTCCCAGCCTTCGCTACTTGGACTAAGCTGTTTTAATAACTTTCCATACCGATCAAAAATTAAAATACGGGCATTACCTTGATTTGCAAGTCCAATGATATTCCAAGTATCGTTAAAGCCATCGTTATTCGGAGTGAAGAACTTGGGGTAATCAATAAGTGTAACACGTTCATGGCTTTCACCACAACCATTTTTATCTCTACCAATAATTTCAATTTCGCCAAAACCAAGTCCATTGAAGATTAAGCTTTGTTGATTAGCAAGCTCAATCCAAGGACCACCATCTACTGAAAATTCATAATCTCCTAGGCCAGTGATATTGATAATTTCAATTTCATGTTCTCCTTGAAAAGCAGTGCTAAGTACATTTACTTCAAATAGTGGAGCTGAACTTTCAATTATTTCAGCTTCTGAGCTAGAAAAACATTGGGTTAGTGTGCTAAAACTTACATCGGTGACTTCTACTTCATAGCGTCCAGGTAAAAAGGCTACTAAAAAACTATTCGTTTCTCCTTCAATTGTTTCACCGTCTAAAGACCAGCTAAATTCATAATCGTTTTCATCTAAGCCTGTATCTAATATCGGAATTTGATTTGGATCAATTAATTCACCAGATATAGGGTCAACACAAAGTGAAGCTCCATTCATATTTCCAATATCTACCACAGGAAGAGGGTGTACATTTATCTCAAATTGAACTTGTGTAATTGAAACACAACCATTTTCTAGGTCAATTACTTCTGCAAATATAAGTTGAGGATTTGCTGTATTTTGAAATTCAGTAGGAGTTGCAATAAAATCACCATTTACTAACGATTCTTCGCTATCATAATAACGAACTTGTGTTGAAGAGTTATCAAAATTTGGATTGATTTCCTCATCTTTTGTAGTTAAATCAAATGTACCAAAATTGTTGTTTTGTGCTTGTGCTTCACTTGGGTCTGCACAAATAAATTCATTGCTTGCTGTTAAAACTATTGCAGGTCTTTCGTTTACCTCAATAAAGAAACTTGAAAATCTACTACAACCTGTTTCAGTTGATTCTATTCGAACAAAAATTTCTTGTGGATTTGTAGAATTAGTAAAGTTTTGTGGCACAGCAATTTGACCTACTCCTGCTTGAGCGTTTGAAGCATTTAAATGGTAGGTAATCAAAAAGTCTTCTTGATTTTGATTACCGAGAATTTCTTGATTATTGAGACTAAGATCAAAATTGGTAAATCCGTTAGCTGAATCATCATCGCAGGAACTTAAGTCTTCTAAATTCTGGATTTCAGGAAGCGACTCAACAATTAATTCTATAGGTCTTATCACAAAACAATTGGTGTTTAATTGATTGGAATTTCCAATAGCACTTGCTCTAATATACAAGGTTTGTTGGTTGGAATTTTGATTTTCATAAAGTATGGAGTTACCTTCTCCGTCTTCAATAATTATTGGATTTACATTATTTTGGGCGTCTGCTTCAGTCTCATGAAAACTAATTTCAGTTTCTACTTCATTGGCTAAAATAGCATCAATTTCTGTTGCTAAGTCAAATAAAGCAAATCCATTGTTATCACCAGCACATTCAATTAGAGGCTCTGGTGATGGTATTGTTGGATTTGGGCTCACCACTAGGGTCAAATTGGTTGTTGCATCACAGAGTGTACTTTGAGTACTAACGCGAACTAGGAGATTTTGTGGATTTTCTGTATTGGTGTAATTGGCTGGGTCTTCAATAGGATTATTAGTGTTTAAGTCCTCTTCAGTTTCAAAATATTCAACTTGATAACTCGGGGTATTATTAGTAATTTCATTGTTTTTTGAAGTCAAATCAAAAGTTGCAAATTGTCCTTCCGTACCAGACATATCATCTTTACAGACAGCTAAAAGTGTAGGAGGTGTAATTATTGGCAGCGTATTGACTCTTAATTTTATAGGTTGAATGCTAAAACAATTCAAATTTGATTCTGGATTAGTCACCCGAATAAAAACAATCTCTTCCAAATTTTGGTTGTTCGTATTGCTTAAATAGTTACTGGGGTTGTCTATCAAGCCCTCAGGTGTTTCATTAATTGCTGATTCTTCGTCTAAAAAATAGTCAATTTCTAAGAGTTCGGGATTTTCTATACCAGCTAAAACTTCAGCTTCAACTTGAGTTAAATCAAAAAACTGTTGCACATCATCTTGACTAATAGCACATTTTTCCAAGTCAGTGGCGGGTTGAGTATCAGGGGTTAAAAAAGTAACTAAATCGATATTTTCTATAAGTAAACAATTTGAATCTGGTACAGCAATTCTCACCCAGATACTTTCATTGGAGGAACTTAGGTAATTCAGCTCAAGTGAATTCTGATTAGTTTCAGCATCTTCTAAAGTGTTATGAAAACTTATCTCAAGGTTTTGATTTTGAAAATTGATTTGGTCGGCAACATCTTGTAAGTCAAATTCACCTAAAAAAGGATTACTACTAATACTGCAAGTTTCTATGAGGTCTGTACTTAAATCAACCTCAATATCAATGACCTCAATGGTTTGTTCAAAAGTTTCAATTTCACAAGTTTCAGTACTTGGGGTGAATGTGTAAGTGGTTGTTTCATCCGGATTGAAACTTGGTTCCCAAGTACCAACTATGCCATTATTAGAGGTTGTTGGTAGCTCAATTAATTCACCTGCACAAATTTGGTCTGGTAAGTCAAATTCAGGGGTATCTACTAAAATGAACTGGATTTCTACAGAAAGGTTAAGTGCACATTCTCCGTCTGCTGGAGTAAATATATATATATCATCTTCTGCCTCACCAACTATTGGATTCCATGTCCCCTCAATATTATTTTCGCTGAGCGTTGGTAGCTGAAAATCCTCATTTTCACATACCTCTTCAGGCAAATTGAAAACAGGTACGATGTTTTCTATCACTTCAATAGTAAGACTAAATTCATTTGCACATTCTTCTTCAGATGGAGTAAAAATATAAGTGGTAGTAGTTGAATTATCAAAATCAGTATTCCAAGTTCCTTGTATTCCATTTTCACTTACTGTGGGTAATTCTAGATCTTCGCCTTCACAAACCTCCTCTGGAAGATTAAAAATTGGAGTTTCTGCAGAAATAATATCAATGAAAATGCTGAATTCCTCAAAACAATCTACATCGTCAGGAATAAACGTATAGGTATTGGAATTATCGGAGTCAAAATCGGGAGACCAACTTCCTGAAAATCCATTATTGGAAGAAATTGGAAATTCGAAGTCATTCGAAAAGTTTTCGCAAATTTCTTCATTCAAATCAAAATCAAATACTACAATATCTTGAACTTCAATATCAATAGAAAATTCTGGAAAACATTCGTTTTCAGGAGTAAAGACATAAGTGCCAGAATTTTGATTATCAAATTCAGGAGACCATTCACCGGGAATATCATTAGTAGAAATTAAAGGAAAATCTAACTCGTCTCCTTCACAGATACTATCAGGTAAATCAAAATCGGGTTCTTCAATTGGTATAAACTCAAATTCAATTTGAATTATTTCAGCACATTCATCTTCAGCAGGGGTAAATTCATAAGAGTTAACTGAATTATCAACTTCAGGAGGGTTCCATTCGCCTTCAATTCCATTATCTGAAACGCTAGGAAGCTCAAAACTTTCATCTTCGCATAAAGTGGAGGACAAGCTAAATATTGGGGTTTCTGCGGGAATGATAATGATTTCTCTACTAATTTGGTCAAAACATTCACCTTCATTTGGCGTAAAAATATAGGTTTGTGAATTATTGGGGTCAAATGCGGGCGACCATGTACCTTCTACAGCTTCTTCTGAAAGTGTAGGTAGCTCAAACTCCTCTGCCTCAATAGAACAAATTTCAGTTGGAAGATCAAAATTTGGTAAAGGTTGTTCTAAGGTTGGCAAGGCAGGGACTTGACAAGGGTCTCCTGGGGTGATTCCATAGGTATCTGGCGGAATAAAGTAATTGCCATTAGCATTTGAAATTAAATCTTCTGTATTATAGGTGGCTTCATGAAAACAGTTTGTGCCTGCAATACTTACAAAATTTTGACGTGGTCCAGGCGTGGCTGTTTGCTTGTTAGTAAACGCGCCTTGTGTTCTTGCACAGGAATTGGCAATTACATAAATACATTCATCTTCTACACACAGGTTGGAAATATCGTAAATAGCATCTGCGTTATTACTGGTTTGAAAAATCACATATGAATTGGGAGGGACTTCATCACCAAGACCAAGCTCAATTACGTTATCACAACCAACGTAAACATCTGCATTACCTGTGGTCAATCCACAAGATGAATCAAAGCCAATATTTACATTTGAATTATTTGAGCCAAAACCTGTATTAGTAGGGTTAAATGTGAATTGAAAGTCATCTACTAAAAAACCTTCAGCAGAATTAATTATAGCAAACTCGTTAGGAGCCTCTGGAGGACCACAAGCATCTACCATTAAAAACTCTATTGTAGGTGGGTTTGGACAATCCTGAGCAGTTAAAAATGAGAACCATGTAAAAAATAACAAATACAATGTGGATTTTAAATTCATGGGTTATTACTCATTAATTGGTTTCCCGATTGATATAAATCCATCCTTTTTTAGTTTTGGTTTCTCCGTTTGAAGAATTGGAGTAACTAAATATGTAAAAGTAGGTTCCTGTTACAAGCTCTTTTCCAGATTGATCTGTCCCATCAAAAAAACGCAGTTGATTATCGTAATTTTGAGTATGAAACACCTGCTTACCATAGCGATTAAAAACTTTAAAATTGTTTTCTGGAAAACATTCTAAATTTTCTATTTCTAGAAAATCGTTTATCCCATCATTATTTGGACTTATGCCTTCATATACAATAGGCTGACATTCTTCAATTATTTCTAGAACATATGTTGATGTGTTTCCACAATTATCTATTGCTTCCCATATACGCTCAGTAATTTTGCCATCTTCACAATTATCCAATACATTTTCTGTAAGTGTTAAATCAATTACTTCGCCACAGGCATCAAAGACATCTGGAGTTGATGGTGGAGGAATATTTCCACATTCTACTTGAAGGCTGTTGGGTAGGTTACTGTCGAACTCTGGTCCTTGATCATCAATAAACTCAATGATCTGTTGTTCTGAAACTTCGTTCCCACATGCATCAGTCGCTGTAAAAGTTCTAATCAATGTAAAATTTTGTGGACAATCGGGATCTTCAATAACTTCTTCATCTACACTAATACTCACTTCACTACAATCATCTTCAGCTTCAACTAGGGCTTCTTCTGGCCATTCAGCATCACAATCTAATGTCTCATCAGGTGGTAATACGGTAAAAAAAGGCGGATTATTATCCAGTAAACTAATGCTTTGTGAGTAAGTGATTAAAATTTCTTCATTTTCATCTATCACTTCCCAGCTTCTTGTTATTGTTTCAATTATTGGGCAATCGCCAGGCTCATTTGTTTCTTCAAAATTGATTTCAGCTACTCCACATACTTCTGTTAAATCAATTTCAGGAACTTCTGGTAATTCTTGGTTACATTCTAACTCTAAGTCGCCTGGAATTTGATTTTCAATTGACGAAAGATTTTGTGTAGTAATTTCAATGTTAACAATAACAGTTGAAGCACAAAATTCTTCGTTAGGAGTGAAGGTATATTCAGCTGAATTCTCAGCGTCAAATTCAGGGCTCCATGAACCGCTAATGCCATTTTCTGATGTGGTTGGAAACTCGAAGCTTTCCCCTTCGCATATTTCAGAAGGGAGATTAAAAATAGGCTCTTCTTCAGCTTCAAAGGAAATAACAATAGAAGTTTCTTCAGAACAATCTGTAGCGGGTGTAAATAGATAAGTGAAGTTATCTTCTGAAATTTCCTCAGGCTCCCAAGTACCTTCAATTCCGTTGTCTGCAGTAGTTGGTAATGCTGGAAATTCATTTTGACTTTCACAAAATTCAGTTGTAAAACTAAATTCTGGTATTTCATTAGGAACAACTTCAATAGTCACTTCTACATCGGTACCACAGGTTTCCTCATCAGGAATAAAGGTGTAGGTTGTAGTTTCTTGATTATTGAATTCTGGAACCCATTCTCCAGCTACACCATTAGTTGAAATTGTTGGAAGAGGGCTATCATCTCCAGCGCAAATAGGTTGAAATTCATCAAAAACAGGAACCGTACCCTGCGCTGGCGGAATTGGAGGTGCTACACAAGGGTCTGGATTAGAAATTCCATAGGTATTAGGGGGAATAAAGTAGTTTCCGTCAGCATTGCTAATTAAATCTTCCGTATTAAAGGTCTCCACATTTTGGCAAGATGTACCACTTATAGCAAGGGTATTATTTCTGGGACCAGGACTATTGGTGTCTTTATTGGTAAAGGCTCCTGAGGTTCGGGTACAAGAATTAGCTACCACATAAATACAAGCATCATCTTCACATAAATCTGAAAAATCATAAGTTTCATCTGCTCCACTACTAGATTGAAGTACAAGATAGGCATCAGCTGGAACGGAGTCGCCAGGACCAACAGGGATGATGTTATTACAGCCAGTATAGACATCTGGGTTACCTGCTGTAAGACCACAAGAAATAAAACCATCATTAATGTTAGCATTTTGAGCGCCACCTCCTGTATTGGTTGGATGAAACCCAAACTGCAAATTGTCAATCTCAAAACCATCACCAGTTGAAATGATCACAAACTCATTGAGTGGCTCTGTGCCACAGGCATCTACCATGATTGCTTCAATCTCTGGGCATTCCTGAGCCTGTAAGATGAAAGACAGTAAACCTAATAGTCCAAGTAAGTATTTCTGCATATATGCTTAATTATAGGAGCAGGGCAAAATTATGCAAAAACTATTTTTAAAACGTACAATCATTGTTAATAAATGGTAAAGCAGTATTGTAATTGAAGATTAATAAAAGAAACAATAATTCTGCAGTGCTTTAGAAATAATTTCACCTTTATAATAAATCATTTTTGTATTTTTAGTTTTTTTAAAGATAAGATGCACTCAACTCCTATATTAGTTTTCACTTCTCAATTAAATAGTAGAATTCAATTTACATTTGAGCATATTTTACAAGAAATACTTGGCTTTAATGTGAGTTACACTAACAAAATAGAAGAATTTGTAGCTTTTGATGGGCCAAAGTTTTCTTATGGTAAATCTCCTTTGGGAGGAGAGCTTTTTGTTGAAGCTTTTGGGCTTTTAATAGAACAAGGCTTTGAAGACTTAGATATTAATGTTTTTGATTGGGGTGGATTACCATGTTTTTTTAGGGTTTCTGAACAAAGTGAAGTAGCATTTGATTTTTTTTCAGCAAGTTTTTATTTGCTTTCAAGGTATGAAGAATATCAACCATACGTAAAAGACGCAAATGATGGATTTCCCGCAGAAGAAAGTTTAGCTTATAAAAATAATTTTCTTCAATTGCCTTTAATAGACCTTTATGCTTATAAGTTTTTCAAAATTTTAAAAAGTAAGTTTTCAAGTATACCTCTTGCGCAAAAAAGAAGCACAACCACTGTAGTGTTTGCAGTAGAAATGGCCTATGCATACCAAGAAAAAAGCTTTTTTAGACAGCTAGCTGGTAGTCTAGCAGATTTGTATGCATTCAAATTTTCAGAATTATGGGAGCGTGTTCAGGTGAATTTAAAACTTAGAAAAGATCCTTATAATGTTTTTGATGAATTAAGGAAAATGAAAAATAAGCTGGAATATGACTTTATTTTTTTGTTTCAGGTGAGTGATTTTTCAGTAAAAAATAGAAACATTAATCACAATAAAAGAGTGTATCAACAACTCATTAAATCAGTAGGTGATCACTTTAAGACAGGAATGCTTCTTGGTCATCAAGCTTTAGAAAGTAGTGAGGTTTTGAAAGAAGAAAAAAAACGTTGGGAAAATATTTCTAAGGTGGAACTTCAACTTACTGGAAACAAAAAATATAGTCAGAATTTTCCAGATGCTTTTGTACATCTAGGTAGATTAGGAGTAAAGAATGACTATTCAATAGTTTACCCTAAACATATTGGTTTTAGAGCTAGTACTTGCACACCATTTAAATTTTATGATTTAGATCTAGAGCAAGCTACACCGCTAAAACTCCACCCGTGTGTATTGAGTTCAGAAATTTTTGACAATTCAACTCCTTCAGAACTAACAGCTACTCTTAAACAAGTTAGAAAAAAAGTAATCAAAGTGAACGGAGCATTTAACTTACTTATGGAGAATTCAGATTTAACAAAACCAGAAGTCAAAAACTTATTAATTAAGCTACTAAAAAATGAAGATAAATAACATTAAAGACGTTTTCTTTGATTTAGACCATACCTTATGGGATTTTGATAGAAACTCTAAAATTACTTTTCAATTTATTTTTGAAGAATTAGAATTACAATCAATTTTTGATGTTTTTATAAAGGCATATGTACCAATTAACTTGAAATATTGGCGATTGTACAGAACTGATCAAATCTCTAAAAAAGAGTTACGTTATCACCGTTTAAAAGAAACTTTTGACTCTTTTAATTATTCGGTTTCTGATGATCTTATCAATCATATTGCTCAACAGTATATTAATCAACTTTCAAATCAGACCCATCTTTTTCCAGGAGCCATAGAGCTATTACAAGTCTTACAAAAAGATTATCGACTTCATATAATAACCAATGGCTTTGATGAAGTACAATACAAAAAAATTGAGAATTCTGGTTTAAGCCCTTTTTTTACTTCAGTAACAACATCAGAAGATGTGAATTTAAAAAAGCCTCATCCAAAAGTTTTTTTACATGCTTTGAACAAGGTAAATGCGAAAGCAGAAAATTCTGTTATGATAGGTGATAATTTGGAAGCCGACATTGAAGGGGCACTTCAAGTGGGTATGCATGCCATTTATTTTGGAGACCAAGTTTATCATGGCTTAAAGACAAATCATCTCAATAAGATCACAACTTTTCTGTAGTTTTATTGACATTTTATTAAAAACAATTTTTGAAAATTCTACTTATACATATTTTGTTTAGATTTGTGAAAACTTTTAATTAATGAAAAAAACACTCATAGCTATTCTATTTATTGTACTTGGAATAAGCATTAAGGTCAATGCGCAGGGTTCTGTCTTAGACGATTTTTCTTATATTATTGTACCTATTCAATTTGATTTTCAAGATTCTGATAATGAGTTTCAATTAAATTCATTAGTACGGCATATGTTTAAAGAAGAAGGGTTTGAAGCATTTATGTCGGAAGAAAATTTACCTATGGAATTTCATGAAAAACCCTGTGGAGGATTGATGGTTGATCTTAAAAAAGAAAGAAATATTCTACGCACACTAATTACTATTCAATTACGAGATTGCCGAAGGAAGTTGGTTTTTCAATCCTCTCCTGGTGAATCAAGAGAAAAAGATTTTAGAAAAGCTCATCATGAAGCTTTTAAAAAAGCCTTTAGAAGCATAGAAGACGAATCTATTAGAACTTTGATGGCCGATAGAAAGAATGCTAAGACGGGCACTGAAAAACCCCAAAAGTTAACTCGGGAAGAACAAAAAAAGCAAACTGCCGATGTTGTAAAAGCGCAAAGCGAAGAAATGCGTTACGCAGGAACTACTTACTTACTTTTTAATAGAGATGGAGATTATGAAATTTATGATGATAGTGGATTTAACAAATTAGCAGATATTAAAAAAGCAGATGGAAAAACCTTCCTTTATCATTCAGAAGAAATTAATGGTGTTGCTAATTTTGACGAAAATGGAAATCTTGTAGTTCAATTTATGGATGAAGTAGTAAATGAAATTGAAACATTTACTTACAAAATAATAAGCAAATAAATGAACTTAACTTTTCTATGTTGAACTTAGTAATTTTTAATTAGAAAAGTTTATTTTTAAATTTGATTTGCAAACACAGGTTAATAATGGCATTCAATTTTTGAGTCTACTGGGGTGTTAACAGGAGCTGGAGATATATACGGAATCCCTAATCCTAAGCCTCTTAAGATAAATAACAAACCTAAGGTTACTACAGCATAGGGAATGATTTTTCTAGGATTTAATCGTGTAATTTTTTCTAAATAGGATTTGAAATAAATTACCCCAGCCATTACGGGCACAGTTCCTAAGCCAAAAAGAATCATATATAAACTACTTTCCCATAATCCTGGTGTTGCTAATGAAGCAAAAACAGCCATATAAACCAAACCGCAAGGGAGAAATCCGTTTAAGAACCCAAGCTGATAAAAAGTGGAGTTGGCGTCTTTTTTTAAAGCTATTCCTATTTCTTTTTTTACTCTTCCAATAAGCTTGTAAAGCGGCATTGTAATCTTAAATCGGTTGAGCTTAGCTGAAGGAATTAACACGGCTAAAATCATAAGCAAACCGATTAAAATAGAAACTTGTTGCTGTACGCCAAAGGTCATAAAACCTTCGCCAAGTAGGCCAAAAACTATTCCAATAATGGCATAGGAAGTGATTCTTCCTAAATTATATAGTCCTATTTTAAAGCCTTTTTGAAGGGGCGTGCTTTTTCCTACCGGAAGCATTAATGCAATGGGACCACACATTCCAATACAATGAAAACTACCCAAAAGTCCAAGTATGAAAGCCGACCAAATCATACTACCAAGTTAATTCTCTTTTGTACGCAAAAGCTTTCTGGTCTACTTCAAAATCAAATTCAATATTCCATCTACCGTCTGCCAAAAGTGATTTTGGAATCAATTGTGAATTACCTTTCATTTGAATAGGAAGCGCAAAATCAAGTTTTTTATCTGATGGTCTGTACATAGAAACTTTTCCCTTCAATTTTTTTCCAGTAAAATCTTCAGGATAAATAACAACAATACCTTCGTCTGTTTTTTGAATTTCAAACTTAGAATTTAAGTTTTTTATGTTATTAACTTTATCTATCTCATTTTGTACTAATAATTCTTTATGGTAGTAGGCTTCTTCAACCAAGTCTTGGTTATGGTCAGAAGAAAGCATTTGCACAACAAAAAACATAATAAATCCAATAAAACATGTTATAGCTATAACAATGGATGTACCCCAATTAATTTTCATCTGTATTTTTTTATGATGTTCAGTAGGCAAAAATAGGAGGGAAGTAGTCCTTTTTAAATGATAATGGTCAGTACACCTCAATTAATTCAAACCTAAACGTGCATACCATTATGTAAAATTTACTTCAAAAACTGACTAAAATCATTATTTGAAAGCTTCATCGAGCTTATGTATCAAAAGTCACATTTCTAAAAGCTTGTAGTTTATATTTTTGAATCATAATCAAAAAAATATTTATAATGAAAGTTGAACAAATTTATACCGGATGTATTGCTCATGCAGCTTATTATATTGAAAATAATGGCGAAGCAGCAATTTTTGACCCTTTAAGAGAAGTGCAACCATATATTGATAAAGCAGAAAAAGATAATGCTAAAATCAAGTATGTTTTTGAAACTCATTTCCATGCTGATTTTGTTTCTGGGCATTTAGATTTAGCTAAAAAAACAGGAGCAGAAATTGTTTATGGACCAACAGCTAAACCAGGTTTTGAAGCTACTATAGCAGAAGACAATCAAGTGTTTAAAGTAGGAAATTACAAGGTAAAAACCTTACATACCCCTGGTCATACTATGGAATCAACTACCTACTTACTCTTGGATGAGAATGATAAAATGCATGGAATAATAACTGGCGATACTCTCTTTATTGGAGATGTAGGTAGACCTGATTTAGCACAACATGTAATTGAAGACCTTACGGAAGAAAAGCTTGCAGCTCATTTATATGATTCGTTAAGAAATAAGATTTTGCCTTTGCCTGATCATTTAATTGTTTATCCTAATCATGGAGCAGGTAGTGCATGTGGTAAAATGATGAGTAAAGAGACTACCGATACCTTAGGAAATCAAAAAGCGACTAACTACGCTTTACAAGAGATGTCCAAGGAAGAGTTTATCGAAAAACTTTTAGACGGATTAACTGCACCTCCGGGATATTTTCCAAAGAATGTTTTAATGAATATTCAGGGGTATGATAGCATTGATGATGTTATTAATAGAGGTGAACAACCCTTAGAAGCTGAGGCTTTTGAAGCAGCCGCTAATGAAACTGGAGCATTAATTTTAGATACAAGAGATGCTGAAACTTTTAAAGAAGGTTTTATTCCTAATTCTATAAACATTGGTTTAGATTCTAATTTTGCCATGTGGGTAGGTGAATTAATTCCAGATATCAAGCAACAAATCCTATTGGTTACTGAACCAGGAAAAGAGGAAGAAAGCATTATCCGATTAGCTAGAGTTGGTTATGACCACGCCATTGGATACTTGAAAGGAGGATTTGAAACATGGAAAAAAGCAAACCGTGAAATTGATAAGGTTGAACGCTTAGATGTAGATGAATTTATTAAGGCTTTTGAAAATGGCGAGGTAAAAGTTTTTGATGTAAGAAAGAAAAGCGAATTTGATAGTCAACATTTGGTAGGGGCTGAAAATACACCATTAAACCAGATTAATAATTATTTAGCTGAATTTCCAAAAGATCAAAAATTTGCTATTCACTGTGCAGGTGGATACCGAAGTATGATTGCTTCTTCCATTTTAAAACAACGAGGTTGGGATAATTTTGTAGATGTAAGAGGCGGATTTGATCAGATTAAAGAAAATAAAAATGCAAAAGTAACCGAATACGTTTGTCCTACAACTTTATTATAAGAACCATTTCTTAAGTAAAAAGCCCCAATTTATTGGGGCTTTTGTTATTTATTAAACTTTACAAGGTTTAATATTGTTCCTTGTCGTTAGGGAAATCACCAGACTTTACATCTTTATTGTATTGCTTAAAAGCATCAGTCATAATGGTTTTTAAATCGGCATATCTTCTTAAAAATCTTGGGCTAAACTCGTGGTCCATACCTAACATATCATGCAGAACAAGCACTTGACCATCTACACCATTACCCGCACCAATACCAATAACAGGTATGGTTAGACTTTTTGCTACTTCTTTAGCTAATTGGGCAGGTACTTTTTCAAGCACTAAGGCAAAACACCCTAGACGTTCTAGCAGCAACGCATCTTCCTTTAATTTTTTAGCTTCGGCCTCTTCTTTAGCGCGAACTGTGTACGTACCAAATTTATAAATGGACTGTGGAGTTAAACCTAAATGCCCCATCACTGGTATACCTGCTTTCAAAATTCGTTTTGTAGAATCTTTAATCTCACTACCACCTTCCATTTTTATAGCATGAGCTCCGCTTTCTTTCATGATTCGAATAGCTGAACGTAGTGCTTCCTTTGGGTCACTTTGATAACTTCCAAAAGGTAAATCTACTACAACTAAGCTTCTGTCTATTCCTCTTATAACACCACTTGCATGATAAATCATCTGATCTAAGGTAATAGGAAGAGTAGTTTCATGACCAGCCATTACATTAGAAGCAGAGTCACCTACCAAAATTACATCAACACCCGCTTGGTCAACTATTTTAGCCATTGTGAAATCGTATGCAGTTAGCATCGATATTTTTTCAGCATTTGCTTTCATGTCTATTAATGACTTTACGGTAACGCGTTTATACTGTTTTTTTGCAGTTGACATACTTCATTTTTAGTTTGCTGTAAAAATACATATTTCTATGTTTTTTACTGATTTAAAGTTTACAAATATTGGTGTTTTGAGAAATTTATAATTCGACAACCAAAATTTAATAATCAAAAAAAGCCATAAAATTAATTTATGGCTTTTTTGTAATGTTGTTGTAATGGATGGATTAAGGTGTTGCTCTAAATGCACCATTGGTTACCTCTCCACTTGGTGTTATGAAGTTAAATTGACCTCTAATCTCATTTTCGTTAAAAACTTGTACATCAATTACACCTTCTGTTGCAAATTCTGCATTTTCATTAACGTCTAAAGTTACTTGAATGGCTGAGTTTTCGTCAAATTCAAATACCCCAATGGCTTGATTGGCAGGGAAAATTAGTGTTATTCCTTGTGTGAAACTATCAGGAAGATCTATATCATTATCGCCATCTCCATCAGGCAATTCTGTATCTGGTAAATCAATTTCAATGGTTTCAGACCCTCTTACATAAACAAATTGAGGCTCTGGTTCAGGCAAATCTTCTTGTTCGTCATTATCTTCTTGGTCTCCATCTTCACCATCAGTTTCTTCTTCCTCTTCTTCTTGGGCTAGATCAAGATCGGTAAAAACTATTACCTGATCTGCATTGAACACTTCACCGTCTACTACAGCCGTCATGAAATCTCCTCCAATTTGATCAAAATCAAAATCGTCAAATCCAGGAACAAAAACAATATCTTGAAACAGTCCGTTTGTCATTGCTATGTCATCTGCTGTAGATAATATTTCTGATAAAGCACCTTCAAACTCACCACTAGCTCTTCTTTCTTGTTGATTTAATGAAGTTACAACTAACTCCCCATTAATACCTGAAAAAAAAGCATCAGGAAAAATTAAATTGTCAGTAAATGAAATAAAACCAGCCTCACCAGAGCTTGAGAAAGGATAAGCGTTTACCGAAAGAGTAGGAAGGAAAACGGATACTTCTCTACTTCCATTTCGAGCATCTATGGTATATCCATCTTCTGTAAAAAAAGCATCAATTGATTGTGCAACAAACAAATCACCATTTAATTCAACTTCAAAAGTCGCATTTTCGTTAGGGTCAAAAACATTTTCTTCTTCAGCCTCACCAAATTCACCTTCTAGAGGTTCATCGTTACATGACAGTAGTAAAAGAGATAGAAAAAATATACCTAAGTAATGCTTTTTAGATAAAAAATTGTTCATTATTTTAACGCTTAAAAGTTTGCGTAAACATAAGTAAAAATTATTAAATATCAATTTTTTTAGGTACTCTCATCAATAAAATTACTCCAAGTATAAAAATAATACTTAGTAAAATCACAGCATTTCTTACGTTTCCTGTGACTTGAGCTATGCTTCCATACAAAAGCATTCCTATTATGATGCCTAATTTCTCAGTAACATCAAAAAAACTAAAAAAAGATGTAGTGTCTGTTTCTGTTTTAGGAATCATTTTTGAGTAAGTAGACCTTGATAGTGATTGTATGGCACCCATAACTAGACCAACAAAAAATGCAGTAATATAAAATTCTATTGGTTCACTAATATAATAAGCATAGATACAAATCATTATCCAAATGAAATTAATTCCTACTAAAACTTTAATATTGGTATATTTTACAGCAAGTTTAGCCGCAACAGTAGCCCCAAAAATGGCTATTATTTGAATTAATAGAACACTTATAATTAGCCCAGTTTCTGCTCCTGTTTGACCCCAATTAATTTCTTTAACCCCAAAATAAGTAGCCACTAACATTATGGTTTGAACACCCATACTGTAAACAAAAAATGCAATTAGATAGCGATAAAAAGTTGAATTTGATTTAATCTTTGAAAACACTTTTTGTACTTCTTTATATCCTGAGTACAGTAGCGAATTAGAGTCCTTTTTTGACGCATATCCAGAGGGTAGATAATAATAAGTAATCTGACTAAAAAGGAACCACCAAACTCCAGTTAATATGAATGAGATTCGTGTTGGTTCAGCTTCATTCTCAAATCCAAAAGTTTCATAGTTCATAATCATTGCTAAGCAAGCTAAGAGTAGAATTACACTTCCAATATAACCCAACGAAAACCCTTTAGCACTAACAGCATCTTGTTGATTTTTATAAGCAATGTCTGGTAAATAAGAATTATAAAAAACAATGCTCCCCCAAAAACCTATCAGCCCAAAAAGATAAGCTAGTAAACTGATAAAAAGAAAATCTAAGTTAAACCAATATAATCCAATACACCCAGTTACTCCCAAGTAATTAAAAAACTTCATGAAAGATTTTTTGTTACCTTTAAAGTCTGCAATTCCAGATAATAATGGACTTAGAATTACAATTACTAGAAATGCTAAAGCTGTTGTATAGCTTATGAGTGCATCGTTATTGAAACTTACCCCTAAAAAATATACTTGATCTGAAACTACTTCTCCATTATTATTTTTTATCACAGTAAGAGCAGTATAAAAAATTGGAAATATAGCAGAAGCGATGACTAAACTATATACCGAATTAGCCCAATCATAAAATGCCCATGCAAATAGTAGCTTTTTATGTCCCTTTGGTAACTTTTTAGCCCTCAAAATTAGAATCTTTCTTTACTGCTTTTAAAGTAAGTAACATCAAATTTTTTAGCTTCAGCCTCAGCTATTTTAGCTTGTTTTTTCATGTTTTGGATCCTTGCATCAGGTGAGGGGTGACTACTTAAAAATTGCGGAGTACTTCCACTACTTTGGGCAGCCATACGTTCCCACAATTTATAACCTTCATTAGGGTCATAACCAGCAATAGCCATCAATTTTAAACCTATTTCATCAGCTTCAGTTTCGTGTTTCCTGCTAAAAGGTAACATCACTCCAACTTGAGAACCAACACCATAAGCAAGCATAAAGGTTTCTTGTTGCTGCTGATTTTCACTTAACAATAAGGCTCCTGCAACGCCTAAGGTTTGTTGAATAGAACTTGCTGACATACGTTGTTGACCATGATTAGCTAATGCATGAGCTACTTCGTGACCCATAATCGTAGCAAGTCCATTATAATTCTTAGCAATTGGCATTATCCCTGTGTAAAAAGCAATTTTTCCTCCAGGCATAGCCCAAGCATTGACTGCTTGATTATTAATGAGTGTGAACTCCCATTTATAATCATCTGTATATCCTTCATAACCATTAGCGTCTAACCATTTTTTCGAAGCTTCAGCAATCTCATGACCTACTTTGTCAACCGCTTTGGCTTCTGAAGTACCTTTTACAATTTCACTTTCTTCTAATACCTGGTTGTATTGTTGAAATGAAGTAGGAATAATTTGAGAGTTTGGTATAATAGCTAGTGTACTTCTACCTGTAAACGGATTAGTAGCACAATTACTGAAAAAAAGTATTAAAAATAACAGTGCTGTAATATTGATGTTTTGCTTCGATTTCATGAATAAAATTTTGAACAAAAATAATTTAAATAAGTGAATAAATCGAAAATTCAATTAACAACTTCTTGTGAAAACATTGAAATAAAATACATATTTTGGACTAAAAAAATGAAATTCTTTAGATTATTATTTTTGATTTTATTATGCTCATGTGAGACGGGAGCCCAAAAAGTTGAAAACACACCAAACGATAAGTCTGAATTTGAAGTTCAAAAATCGGAACAAGAGTGGAAAGATGAACTCTCAGATTTACAATATTACGTTTTACGTAAAGCTGGTACAGAGCCTGCCAATTCAAGTCCTTTAAATGATGTAGATGAACCTGGCACGTTTGTTTGTGCAGCATGTGGTAATTCGCTTTACGAAACTAAGCATAAATTTGAAAGTGGTAGTGGATGGCCAAGTTTTGACAGATCTATTGAAGGAAGTCTAGCTTTAAGCTCTGATACTAAATTAGGCTATAAAAGAGATGAGGCATTATGTGGACAATGTGGTGGTCATCTAGGGCATATTTTTAATGACGGTCCAAGAGAAACAACAGGTATGAGGCATTGCATAAATGGTGCAGCATTAGAATTTATACCTGATAAAAATCAGGATTAAAAGTAATTTTAGTTGAATGCAAAAATAGGTTTATGAAGTCAGTAAATGAAGATCAGCTGAAAAAGAAATTGAGTGATTTGGAATATAAAGTGCTTAAAAAAGCCCATACTGAACCACCATTCACAGGGAAATACAACACACACTTCGATAACGGTACGTATCATTGTAAAGTATGTAAGACAGCCTTATTTACAAGTGATTCAAAATTTGATAGCGGATGTGGATGGCCAAGTTTTGATGAATCAAATGAGGGTGCAATTGAATATAAAATGGATCACTCTCATGGAATGCAGCGGGTAGAAATATGTTGTGCAAACTGTGGGAGTCATCTGGGACATGTTTTTGATGATGGACCAACAAAAACGGGTAAAAGATATTGTGTAAATTCCGTATGTTTGAACTTTAATTCTAAATCAACATAAAAATGAAAAGAACAATTAGTTTGTTGCTGATGATCTTTGTATTATCGGCTTGTAGCGGCGACCGTGGGCCAATGGGGCCTCAAGGGCCAGAAGGACCTGCTGGAGTAAATATTCTAGGGCAAGTATTTGAAGTTAATGTAAATTTTACTTCTGCTAATGATTATTCAGCTGTTTTTGACATCCCTGAAGATATTGAGGTGTTTGAGAGTGATGCTGTTATGGTATATTGGTTAGAAGATGTTATCCCGGACTCTACTGGTCCAATTGATGTATGGTCTCCCTTGCCTTCCATTTTTTATCTCTCAAATGGAATTGCAAGTTATGATTTTAATCATACTTTTTTAGACGTAAATATATTTTTAGATGGTAACCTTTCATTGTCAAGCTTGCCAGAGGAATTGCGCTTGGATCAAATTTTTAGAATTGCACTTATTCCAGCCGATTTTGCCGAAATACATGAAAATTTTCAGACTATGAATTATGAAGATTTAGAAGATTTGTTTAAAACATATAATCAAGATTTTGAAATAAAAGATTTCAAAAATTAACTATTTATAAAGCTAAGGCTTAAAGCTTTAAGCCTTAGCTTTATATAATAAGCAATTAGTTTAAATTACTCAATTTTTATCATTTTCTTAGCTTGAATTATTTCCTGTTTTTTCTTTGGAAGCTTTATTTTTAAAATGCCGTTTTCATAGCTAGCTGAGATTTCATCTATTTCAATATGTTCAGGCAATCTGAAACTCTTTGTAAAACTTTTTAGCGAATATTCTTTTCTCGTCATTTTTTCCCCTTCATCAATTTTCTCATTTACCTACTCAACGGCAATTTGTAACAAGTCCTTTTCGGTTTCAATTTTAAAATCAGATTTTTCAAAACCTGGTGCTACTAAATTTAGCTTATAATTTTCATTCGATTCAATGATGTTAGTCGCAGGAAAATTATAATTTAATGTTTTGTTTTCTCTTCCAAATATTTCATCCAATTCAGATAACCAATTGTTTGTTGACATAATCGTTTTCATAATTATTAATATTTAAATTTTTAAAAAAACTACGTTCAATTTATATGCCTTAATCAAATTACGTCAAAATGTCTTTAATCCACCTAAAAAAGATGTCAATATGTCGGTTTTTTCTACTTAAAATCATTAAGATTTACTTTTTGAGTTTTATTTAATATTGATAATTTTAGTCTCCAGCGTTAATCATTTATTTTAGCTTGGTAATTTTTAGTTGTAGAATTTAATTAAACAATAGAATAATGAGAAAAGGCATACTAATTTTATTAATGGCTGTTGCAAATTTATCTTGCGCACAAGAAAACAATGTTCAAGAAGTAGAAAAAGATTTTGAGTATGAAGTTTTGATTTCAGATCTTGAAATTCCTTGGGGAATAGATTTTTTTCAAGATGGAACTATGATTGTTACCGAAAAAGAAGGTAGTGTTCATCTTTTCAAGGACGGTGATTTAACACCTGTAAATAATGTTCCTGAGGTTATTGTGAAAGGACAAGGAGGTCTTTTAGATGTAAGATTACACCCGGATTTTGAAACCAATTCTTGGGTTTATTTCAGTTTTGCAACGAATGACGGAGATGGTGATTTAGCTAATACGCGTATTGTTCGAGCTAAATTAAGTGGTAATAATTTAAGTCAAACTGAAATCATCTATACTGCAAAACCATTAACAGATAAACCTTATCACTTTGGCAGCAGAATTGAATTTGATGATGAAAATTATCTATACTTTTCTGTTGGTGATCGAGGAAACCGTGATGAAAATCCACAAGATATAACAAGAGATGGTGGAAAAATTTACAGACTAAATGATGATGGCTCAATTCCATCATCTAATCCATTTGTAGGTCAAGATGATGCCAAAGAGGCAATTTTTTCTTATGGTCATAGAAATCCACAAGGTATGGAAATTCATCCTGAAACTAGAAAAATTTGGACGCATGAGCACGGTCCAAAAGGTGGGGATGAAATCAATATCATAGAGCCAGGTAAAAATTATGGTTGGCCAGTGATTAGTTATGGGATTAATTATGACGGAACTATTTTAACTGAAAAAACAGAAAAAGAAGGAATGGAACAACCGCTTATGCACTGGACGCCTTCAATTGCTCCATCAGGTATGACTTTTGTTACCTCAGATAAATATCCTGAATTAAAAGGTCATCTTTTGGTTGGTTCATTGAAATTCAATTACTTGGAATTATGTGAATTGGAAGGAAATCAAGTGATAAATCGTAAACGACTTTTAAAAAATAGTGGACGATTAAGAAGTGTAAAACAAGGAACAGATGGTTTTATTTATGCAGGGATTGAAGGTGTTGGTGTAGTTCGTATACTACCTAAGTCTTAATGAATTTACTTCGTTTTAAAATCAATTAAAAATAGAAACAGTAGTATATATGAAATACTTGAAATTTAAAGATGGAAGTAAAATGCCAGTAATTGGTCTAGGAACTTGGAAATCATCCCCAGGTAAAGTTAAAGATGCTTTGCAGAATGCTATTCAATTTGGTTATAGACATATTGATTGCGCAGCAGTTTATCAAAACGAAAAGGAAGTAGGTGAGGGAATTAAAGCAGGCTTAGCCTCAGCCGGTATTCCAAGAGAGGAATTGTGGGTTACTTCCAAATTATGGAATAATGCTCACAAAAAAGAAGATGTTTTACCTGCGCTTAAAAAAAGCTTAGCTGATTTACAACTGAATTATTTAGACTTATATTTAATTCATTGGCCAGTTGTTTTTAAATCCAATATAGAAGGGTTTCCAAAGAATGAAGAAGATTTTTTAGCTTTAGACGAAGTTCCTATCATTGAAACCTGGAATGCCATGATTGAAGCTAAAAACCAAGGCTTAATTAAAAATATTGGGGTTTCAAATTTTTCAATAAAAAAGCTAGAAGACCTTATTGATCAAACTGAAGATTTCCCAACAGTTAATCAAGTAGAATTACATCCTTATTTACATCAAGATGAATTACTTCAATTTTGTCAATCACATAAAATACATTTGACCGCTTATTCACCCTTAGGAAGTGGAGATCGCACTCCTCAAATGAAAGCTGATGATGAACCTTCATTACTTGAAAATGAAATCGTATTGAAAATTGCTAATAAACACAAATGCTCACCTGCACAGGTTTTGCTTAAATGGTCTGTTGAGCGTGGAACTTCAGTCATTCCTAAATCTACAAATGCTCAACGTATTAAAGAAAACCTTAAAAGTATAGATGTTAACTTGACTGGTGAGGATATGAATGAGTTAAAAACCCTAGATAAACATTACAGGTATGTGAATGGTAAGTTTTTTGAAACAACATCAAAATACCATAATATTTACGATGATTAAAAGCTTACAAGAAATTATAAAAAAAGCCGTTTCAGGTTTAATTGAGACGGCTTTATTGTTGTTTTAGTTTTGTTTGTGTAAGTGAACGTCCATTTGAGGAAATGGTATACCAATCCCAGCCTTATCAAATTCCTTTTTTATATTTTCTTGCATATAAAAATATACCGTCCAATAGTCTTCAGTTTTCACCCATGGTCTAACTGCAAAATCTACTGAACTGTCACCTAGTTCGGATACAAAAATATCAACGGGTTGGTTCTGATCAATTTTATCACAAGATTTCACAACTTGTTGAATAACATCTCTAGCTTTATCAATATCATCTGTATATCCTATACCAAAAGTCATTGGTACCTTCCTTGTTGGATTTGCAGTAATATTTTCTAAGGGGCTCCCCATGATTTGACCATTTGGTATTATGATTATTCTATTATCTAAAGTGGTTAATATCGTATTAAATAATTGAATTTCTTTCACTGTTCCAGAATATCCATTGGTTACTATAAAGTCTTTCACCTTAAAAGGTTTAAAAACCAGCAACAAAACACCAGCAGCCATATGACTCAAATTACCCTGAAGTCCTAGGCCAATAGCAAATACCAAAGCACTAAAAATAGCAATAAATGAAGTGACTTCTAATCCAAACATAGAAGCCGCACTAAATAATACTAAAACTTTAAGTACAATGGCAACAAGCGATGTTAAAAAAGGGATTAAAGTAGCATCTACTTTTTTGTTAGTCATTACATTTTTTAGTTTGCTGGAAATGATGCGAGCAATCCAAAAACCAACAATAATGGTAACAATAGCTCCTAACACCCTAGGGGCATAGCTAATTGTTAATTCCGTAATTTGTTCTAAATTTTCTTCCATAATATTTTGTTATTAATTTTTACAAATATATCATAAATTTACAAAAATTTATGGTAAATAGTGTAAATTAAAATTGTCAAAAAAATACTACGAAATTGATAGAGGTTTATTTTGAAGCACATATTTGGCTAAGCATACCATGAAATATAAAATAATGGAAAGGAAGCATTAAGTACCAATAGATTCTACCATGTAATCCTCTTGGCCTAAAAGTGGCATTTTGGTGAACATAATTGTCTTTGTCAATATAGAATTCTAACCAAGCTTCACCAGGCACTTTCATTTCTGCAAATAGTAATAGCCTTTTATCTTTTTTATCTGCATAAAGTACCCTCCAAAAGTCAAGTGCATCACCTGGATTGATACTTGCTGTATTCGTTCTACCTCTTCGTAATCCAACACCTCCAAAAAGCTTATCAAGATAACCTCTAATACGCCATAAAAAATTAGCATAATACCAACCATTATCTCCTCCAATTGCCCAAATTCTTTCCAAGGCTGTATCTGCTGATTCTGTTTTCATTTGTTGATGATCTTTCAAACATCCATACTTTGGTACACGCACATATTTATTAAGATCACTTGCATAAAACCGACCACTAACCTTTGAATCTTTCCAACTTGAAACTACATGGTTTTGTTCAATTTTAATAAATGCAAGTTCTAAGGCTTTTTTATAACTTATGGTATTTATTCCTAATAAGTCTTGTAGTTCGTGGTTTTCAGCAATTACTTCAACACGCATACTATCAACAAGGTTTCTAGCTAATTTATATGAGGTAGCAGTTACAAAATACAACCAGTATGAGGATAACTTCGGGGTCATCACAGGAACTTGAAATATACTTAAGTTTAAATTTCTCACCTCTGCATAAATTTTCATCATTTCCTTATAGGTAAGAACATCTGGACCAGCTATGTCAAAGGATTTATCATAAGTATCAGTTTTGTTTAACACCCCAGTTAAAAATTCCAAAACATCTCTTATGGCAATAGGTTGTGTTTTAGTATTCACCCATTTTGGTGTTACCATTACAGGAAGTTTTTCACACAAATCCCTTAAGATTTCAAAAGAAGCACTACCAGAGCCAACTATAATTCCTGCTCTTAAAACAGTTAGATGAAAATTACCTTCACTTAGGACTTCTTCTACTTTTTTTCTTGAACTAAGGTGCTTTGATAAGTTTTGATCATTTACAATTCCACTTAAATAAATAACTTGTTTAACTTGAGTATGGGCAAGATGTGCATTGAAATTTCTGGCTGATTTTTCTTCTAACTCATCAAAATCTTTTGTGCTGACACTCATGGAATGAATTAAATAATAAGCCGCATCAATATCTTCTGGCACTGGTGAGTGAATAACTTCTTCCAAGAAATCAATTTTAATGATTTTAAGTTTAGCCTTTGTTTCTTCATCAACAGATAATCGTGAAACGCTTCTTACTGCGCAAACAATTTCGTGACCTTGATCCAGCAACGTGTGAAGTAGCCTAAGACCTATGTATCCATTGGCCCCTGTAAGTAGTATTTTCATCGCAATTTAGGATTGATCAGAACTTGATTTTCTTTGTGGTTCAGCAAGTTTAGAATCATAATTTTCTAATTTATAGTTTAAAAGCTTTTGAAAAAACTTATGATTTGATTTTTCTTGAACTTTTATTTTCACAAAATAATTATCACAGTATACTGAATATACATCAGATTGACCTTTATAGACCTTAAGTTTCCAAAATGGAACAACCAGAGCATATGTTTCAAGGAGTGAACGGAAGGTCAAGATGATACCATTAGGTCTCATTTCTATTCCGCATACATTCATATTGTTATCTAAAATAAGTAGATTATGAATTTGAACGCTGGTTGAATCTATAAATAATTTACCCGAACCTATACCTTTTAATTTGATTCTTTCCATCAAGCTAAAAGATTTGCCTACCTCTTGGTCTATTTTTTCTTTAATCTTTGGTCTGTTGTATGATACATTTAATAGCATTTTTTTATTTTAAAAGTACTTAATTCTTCAATACAAAGCTTAAACTGCTTCTAAATTTTGGATTATATTTGCACTTTTAAAATTTAATTATGCAATTGCAAAAGAATTTAAGTCAAAATATAAGTGTTTTTCTCCATCAAAAATTTCAAGTAGAGCTGTCAGATTTTGAATTTCAATCTACCCGAAAAGAATTTGAAGGTGATATCACCTTAGTGGTTTTCCCACTACTAAGACAGATCAAAACTAATCCAGTTCAACTAGGGACAGATATTGGAAACTATCTTTTGGAAAACAATAAGTTGGTTAAAAGCTTTAACGTAGTAAAAGGATTTTTGAACTTGGCTTTATCTAATGCCTATTTTGAAAAGGTTTTTCAAACCATTCAAAGTACAGAAAATTTTGGTGTTGTAGATTCAAAGAGTGCTACTGTTTTGGTAGAATATTCTTCACCAAATACAAATAAACCTTTACACCTAGGACATGTTAGAAATAATTTACTTGGTTATTCGGTGGCTGAAATCTTAAAAGCAAGTGGAAAAAAAGTAGTCAAAACACAAATCATTAATGATCGAGGTATTCATATCTGTAAATCTATGTTGGCTTGGAAAAAATTTGGAAATGGTGAAACACCAGCATCTACCGGAAAAAAAGGTGATAAGTTGGTAGGTGACTACTATGTTAAATTTGATCAAGTATATAAGTCTGAAATTAATGATTTAATAGCCAAAGGCACTACAGTAGAAGAGGCTAAAAAAACTGTACCTATTCTTAAAGAAGCACAGGCAATGCTTAAAAAGTGGGAAGATGGAGATCCTGATGTGGTAGCGCTCTGGCAAAAATTGAATCAATGGGTGTATGATGGTTTTGCTACAACGTATGCCGAAATGGGAGTCGATTTTGACAAGAACTATTACGAAAGCGATACTTACCTTTTGGGCAAAGATATTGTTCAGCAAGGACTGGCCAAAGGTGTTTTTTTCAAAAAAGAGGATGGTAGTGTATGGATTGATTTAACCGATGAAGGATTAGATGAAAAAATTGTACTTCGTGCTGATGGTACAGCTGTCTATATGACTCAAGATATTGGAACAGCTATTCAGCGTATGCAGGATTTTAAAGCTGATGGAATGGTATATACCGTAGGTAACGAGCAAGATTACCATTTTAAAGTGTTGTTTTTGATATTAAAAAAGCTTGGCTATACCTGGGCCGAACAGCTCTATCATTTAAGTTATGGAATGGTAGATTTACCTTCTGGCAAAATGAAAAGTAGGGAAGGAACTGTTGTTGATGCAGATGAATTAATGCAAGAAATGACTTTTACAGCAAAGTCAATTGCTGAAGAACTTGGTAAACTTGATGGATTCAGTGAGGAAGAAAAAAATAATCTGTATAAAACCATAGGATTAGGTGCTTTAAAATACTATATTCTAAAAGTAGACCCTAGAAAACGCATTCTCTTTAATCCAGAAGAGTCAGTCGATTTTCAAGGTAACACTGGGCCATTTATTCAGTATACTTACGCAAGAATTCAGTCAATACTAGCTAAAGCAAAACCAGGTTATTTTGAAACTGTTCAAGGTTATGAATTTCATGAAAAGGAAAAAGAACTCATTAAACTTTTAGAACAATACCCAACAATTATCCAGCAAGCAGCAGAGCTGTATAGCCCTGCAATTATAGCCAATTTTACGTATGATTTAGTTAAGTCATTTAATTCCTTCTATCAGAATTTGAGTATTTTAGGAGCTGATACCATAAAAGAAATACAATTACGCATACAATTGGCAAAATTGGTTGCTGATTGTATTAAATCAGCTTTTGGATTATTAGGAATTCAGGTCCCACATCAGATGTAGTTTAACTATCAAATATTCATTTATTTATAAAAAAATTATTTTGAGTTATACACTTAACGTCTGTTTTATTTGATTT
>PXFS01000150.1 GCA_003564185.1 Flavobacteriaceae bacterium | reverse complement strand
GTTGTCTGTTGTCTGTTGTCTGTTGTCTGTTTTCGGTTATCTGTTTTCCCCCTTCCCTGTGGGATGGGCTTTTGGGGATGGGCTCTTCTACTCCACCACCAACTTTCTTGTTTCTACTTGTCCATTTTGGGTTTGTATTTGTACTAAGTAAATTCCTTTTGCTAGGTCATTGACTTGTATGTTATTGTTTTGGCTTAAGTTAGCTTGTAAGACTTGTTTGCCAGTAATACTAAAGACTTTTACCTGTTCTAGAGCTAAATCACTTTCAAAAAACACTTGATTATTAGCGGGATTTGGGTACATTTTAATTGCTTTGGGGGTGGGGGTGAAGTCTGCGGTATAAAAGGTGCAATCATCTGTACCGTATTTAGTAATAAAAAAGTCACTGTCGCCACCATTTTTAAACATTGTTGGTAGAGAGTGACTAGAAAGCAAGGTGCTAGAAAAATGTCCTCCCATAACAATATTCCCACTTAAATCTAGGGCAATACTCATAATCTCATCTTGACCAGAAACATTATCTGGCATGCGGATGACTTCTTGCAAACTACCAGAAGAGGCGTTAAAACGTAAGATAGTAGGGTCTGGAACTTGTCCACCGGCTTGAATACCGTCAATAACAAGTCCATCCCACTCACTATAAAACATGCCTAAGCCTACATACACATCATCCCCATCAATTGCAATGCTACGTCCAGGAAAACGAGTTGAAATTTCAGCGTTTGTTCCCCAGATTAACTCACCATCACTATTAAGCTTGATTAGAAAAGGAGTACCAACACTGGAAACAAAAGTAATCTCAAATTCATGACCAGCAAAAAAATCATTCTCATGCGGGGTGCTTGTACCTGCGCCAGTAAAATAAATATCACCATTATCATCAAGTTGAATATCTCCTAAAGACCAACCATTAGATATCACATTTTCTTTATACCAAATCACCTGTCCATTTTCTTCTAAAGCAGCTAAATAAAATGCCTTTTGTGTTCCTGAGTCTTCCCCAAATCCATTAATGCTAATTACATCGCTACCATTACGTTTGGTATCCGCTATGTAGTACCTCGATAAATTGGAATCATAAACAAATTGGTAGTCGTATAAATAAAAACTAGGAAGCATATCTACTTCTGTAAAACCGATTAACTCACCATCAGAATTCCAACGACTAATTACACTTTTAGACACAAAATCTTCACCTTCAACTTCTTCTACCGTAAGTTATCCATTTAAATGAACGCCTTCATAATAATTGCTTAGTAAGTGAATAGTTCCATTAGATTCAACAAATAAACCTTGCGCACCACCATTTAAGGTGTTTTCATAACCTCCCTCAGGTTCAACTAGCCATTGAAAGTCCCCATCATGATTATATTTTATAATAAAAGTTCCTTTTTTTGATTCATCAAAAACACCGTGAGACAGTGCAGGAGCTTTTATAGTATCGTTATCAAAATGGACTGGAGTAGTGTTATTCATAGAAGGATTTATTGTTCTACCTGTTATATAAATATTATCATTGTCATCAATTTTAATGGAATTAGCATAATCATTTCTACCTCCTCCAATGCTTTTTTTCCATCTTAATTCTCCTTCACAGTTGGTAGAAAAGACAAAAATGTTTTTATAGCCTAGATTATCTCCATAAGTGGTCACACTTTCTCCGTCATAATCAACATTACTACTGCCAACTTCAGCAAGAAAATAATAATTATTCTCGCTATCCACAGCAACTTCTTTCACTCGTTCTCTTCCCGTGCTGTAAATAACACTCCCAGAGGTTAAACTTATGATTCCGCCTCCGCGTTTAGCCCATTGCCAGTCTTTGTCTTGGGCAAAGCTAAAACTTGAAATAAAAACAAGAGTAATTGTAAGTATTTGAATTAGAACTATTTTAAAGTAATTTTTTTTTATAATTATTAAATTTTTCCCAAAGTTAATCCAGCCTAGTTTTTAAAAGAAGGTTTTAGTGTTAAAGTTTTTAGGATATTTATTAGTGTTAAATATGAGTAGGGTGTGAAGTTACAAACTTCGTAAAACTGATTGAGCGCTTCTTATTTTCCGCACACCCTATTTAAATTTGTCCCTGTGGATTTTTATGTTTTGGAAGTCTGAACATGTCCTTTGTTAGGGAGTTTGTTTTTGTGTTCGGTACAGTAAGATTCCTGATAAATTTCTTAGGAAATTTTCAGGAATGACAATTAAAAGAAAGATACCTATGCCACACTAAAGAAACGAGATACAAGTATGGGATTAAATACTTTAAATTGAATTAAAAAACGAACTAAATAGTACTACACTATTCTAGTTCTAATTAATTGTAAATACTCTAAAAAAAAATTGGTATAAAAAATTGATTTATACCACTTTTTAGCAGAAATATTAATTGAGCTATTAAATAATGTCTATGTTAACATAAATGCCATAGTAATAGATATAGATGTAAACCACAATAAAGGCTATAAATTAAGCTATTTGGTTAACTTTTATTGATTTGAATTTTAGGAAGCACTAATCCCATTTATCACTTGAAATTAGCCAAATAAAACACCTTTTTTCTTTTCCAGTAATTTAAAATAATAACTGATATAAATTTTTAATAAAAAAATCAACTACCGTCGTATAACCAATTCTACTTCCACGCGTCTTGCTTCTGCTAGGGTAGTGGCATCATAGTCAATTCCTTTGTAATCAGTAAGTATTCTATTGGGTGAAATTCCTTTATTCATAAGTTGTTTTTTTAATTCATGCGCACGTTGCATAGAAATCATTTGATTGTACTCTTTTGCTCCAGTTTTACTAGCAAAACCAGAAATCATTACATCTATTTGCTCTTCCTTATTTAATAATTCAACCAAATCATTAACTAACTCAAAATAACTTTCCTGTACTTGGGTAGAATTATTAGCAAAATAAACCATTTCTTTAAAGTCGCCATATTCTTCATTAAGTTGCATGTAAATCCTATCCCGTTCGTTTTCAATTTGCTCTTTGATAGAAATGGTTTCGGTAATGGTATCCCTTGCATATTCAGATAAAAGGTCTTCAGTAGTAAGACTGTCTTTATTAACCGCAATCAATTCATCTATTTTAGCTTGTAGAAGATATACTTGATTTTTAACTCGTACTAGTTCATCTTCCAGCTTTTTTGAAGTCAATTCAGGAGCATTAATACTGTCTTTTCTTTGCATAGCCAATTGAAGACTATCTAGTCTTGCCATAACTTGATTATGCCTAAGGGTATCGGTTTTACTCCCTCTCAATAAAGCGGATTCTAGGCTTCTTACATTTCTTTGATTCACTTGTACAATTACGTCATCATTTCTTTCGTCTAAAATGGTAATTTCAGGAGTTTGATTTCTTAAGGTTTCAATTTCTTTTCTTAGACTTGCTAATTCGCGCATCAATTCATCACTTTGAGCTGCTTGTTTTAGATTCAAACTATCTAAGTATTGAATAATTTCAAAACGTTCAGCTCGGTACATATTTTCTGCTGAAATTTTTTGTTCTTCAGTAATTCTCGATTTTTTTATCTGAGTGGTTTTTTCTGAAATTTCTTTAGATGAAAGATTTCTTTCGTTAAATTCTTTTTTCAAAAGGTAGTTCTTTAATTCCTCCTCAGATGCCTTTTGCTCATTGGTTGAAGCTCTAGATTTTTTCAATTCATATAATTTAAAAGCAAGCTCTTGAAGTCGTTCTTCAGAAATAACGACTTCCACCTCATCTTGGGCATTTAAATGATTTGCATTGATAAGAAAAAGGCAAAAAATGAAAAGAAATAAAGTAAATCTAAAATTCATTAACTACATATTTAAGGCTAAAATATTAAGTTTTTATTGATTTTCGTTAAAATTTGTACAGATATTTAAATTAAATTTGCATATTGAAACTTCAAACATTTATTCAACTATGAAAAAAATTATACTTTTCTCTTTTTTATTGGTCAGTAGTATTGGTTTTTCACAACTCAAAGACATCAGTTTTACTTTATCTCCTATGGCTGAATACACTTGGTGGGACGATCAAGCCGGTTTAGAAGATGATTTTTTATATGGAGGAAAAGTCGGTTTTGGTTTTGGTGAATACCTAGAATTAAGTGGTTTGTATATGACCAACCGAAGTATGAATACGGATTTTAATTCTTTTGGAGCTGGTATTGATGCTGGTTTAATTCCGCAGCGTGATATACAAATTGAACGTTATGGAGGAGAATTAAAAATCAATCTTTCCGCTAATGCCATTTCACCATATTTTACATTAGGTACGGGAATACAAAGTATACGCTTAGAAAATCAAGGCCGAAACGAACAAATTTACGCCAGTTTTGGTTTAGGTATGCGCTTAGCATTAACAGATCGGATTAATTTTTTAATTGAAGGTAGAGCTTTAGGTTTTCAAAATAATACAGTCAACACTTTACTAACCCCCGATGACCAATCTACTTTGGGAATAGATCCAGCTAATTTTGAAAGAGAAGATCTTTTAAATTTTGGAGCACTTGCAGCGGTTCAAATCTATTTAGGTGGAAGAAAACCAGGAGAGCTATCAAATTTAGATAGAGCATATTTAAATGCGTATAAAAATGGTTTTAAAGGATGGTCATGGATCATTGAACCCAGCCTTGCTTATATTGATTTTGACTCCAACTCATTGTACCGCAATACTTACCTAGCGGGGGGATATTTTGGTGTTGATTTTAATGAATATGTTGGCGTAAGAGGTTATTTCTTTCAGTCGATGGAAGATGAAGGAGTTTCTTTAGATTTTGATCGACTAAACATGTATGGTTTAGAATTTAGAGCTAAATTAAATGATGGAAATGGAGTAACTCCTTATTTAATCTTAGGTGGAGGTCAGCTGTTAACGCAGTCTAATTACCAAACTAGCGTCACCAACGTAACTGCGCCCAACAGCACTTTCGCTAATGCTGGTCTAGGCTTAGATATACCCTTAGGAAGAAATTTTTTGATTACTGGTGGAGTTAGAGCAATGGCTTCTTCTGAGCGAAGTGCTTCTAATCTTTTGGCTCCTGAAGCCTTACAAACTCACTTGATGTATAATGCAGGGGTGAAGTTGCAATTAGGAAAGAAACACAAAATGCCATCTGATGAAGATTTTGAAGAAAACAAACTTGAGGCACTACGCTATGATCCCATTAAAGATCGTGAAAACTACCGTAAACTTCAACAAATGAAGCGCGAGTACAAGGAGGAGTTACAATACATTGATGAAAAGCTAGAACGTGCATACCAGCAAAATAACGTTACTCGAGCAGTACAATTACTGGAACGTAAAAAGCAAGTTGAAGCAGCTTTACGAGATATTGAGCGTACCGAAAAAATGCAAGGAACTTACGGTAAAGATTCAGACAGTGGAGAATACCTAAAGATGACGCCTGACGAATTTGAGTCGCTAATAGATCGCATTCTTCAAGGGATAGATGAAAAATACCACCAAGATACTTTAAAAAAATCGGGGTCTTCTGAGGGTGTTTCAGAAAATGTACTTCGCGTTGAAAAGCGTTTAGCCGAATTAGAAAAAGAATTAGCAGAACGTGATCAACAATTACTTAAGCAACAAAAAGAAATAGAAAAGAAAGAAAAAGCCAAGGAGAAAGAAGAAAAAAAGCAAGCTAAGAAAGTTGGTGAAGCACAAGATGATGACGCTTCAGATGAAGAGGAGGAAGCAAAAAAAGAAAAGTCTGAGGCCGACAAGCGTGCTGAAGATGAAATGAAAGCCATTCTGGATCAACAAGACAAAGAGATGAAGAAGAGAGAAGAGATGCTTGATGATCAAATGAAAGAACTTGACAAACGAATTGAAGCCTTTGAAAAGCAAATAGAAAAAAGTGCTAAAGAAGAAGAGAAAGAAAAGAAGCAGGAGGAGAAAGAAATGAAGCAAGAGGAAAAAGAAGCAGCTAAAAAGACTTCTTCAGAAGAAGATACCGTAGAAGAGTCATCTTCCAGAAAAGTCATTTTCACTTCCTCTACAGAAACACGTAATAATGTAGGGAGTAGTTTTAGAAAAAATGAAAAGGAGTCTTGGATGTGGGATTTTCTTACTTATAAGGGTACAGGAATTTACACGGGGTTTAACGCAGGAGAACAAACTACTTTTAATCTTGGAGTTAGAGGTCACTATGGTCTAGGCAATTCTGCTTTTGAAGCAGTTCCTGAGGCTTTTGTGGGGTTTGGTGACGACACCGCTTATGGACTTCAAATGAATGCCATATTGCCTTTTACTATTCGTAAAAGTGAAGGCCTTAAGGCCTATATTGGCACTGGTGGTGGGGTGTTACGCATGGATGCTTCTACCGGATTAAATTACAATATGATTGTTGGTACCTACATCAATTGGGGTAGAGGAAGAATGTTCATCGACTATACCGCTAGAAATACCTTTGAAAATAATCACTTTTCTATAGGTTATAGGCTTCCCTTTTAAAATAATAAGTAAATTTGTAAAATTAAATAGCAATTAATTCAATTAAAAATAAATGCAATGAAAAATAATCTAGTAAAAACATTGATTTTGGGCATAATAATGGTGTTTGCTTCTTGCTCTAGTGATGATGATGGTGGGGGCTTATCTCAGGAATCTCTTGACCTAGTAGGTATTTGGGAAGTTGATTTTCTTGAGGTTTCAGGAGAAAATGTCTTTAATGTTCCATGTATAGAACAAAAAGAGTATGAATTTAGAAATGACCTAAGCTATTCAGAAAGAACATTTTCTGGGGATGATCCAGATAATTGTTCGGTGGCTACTACCGCTAATGGAAGTTGGGAGGATATTCAAGAGGGTATTTTACTTCTTAACCCAGCAGGGAGTAATCCTTCTCAAAGTTTTACCATTGAGTTTATAAATGCTAATCGTTTTCGCTTATCTCAGTTTGGATCATCAACAAATATAATTTTTGATCGATCTAATTAGTAGGTTAACAACAACGTATTAAAACCTCTGCTTTATGTAGAGGTTTTTTTATGATAATTATTTCGATTGATAAATGGTATTATATTCCCATTTCTACCTGAAACCTCACATAATATTCATTGAACCTTTCTTGTTGTGCTGGAATAAATTGTCTTCTACTTAATTCCAATTGTATTTTAAAGGCATGTTCCCAAAAATAGCGAGTTAGTCCTATTGCCATTTCATTTGAAGAAGGAGTTAGGGCTTCTATTTCGCTCCCAACGCGTTGCTCAGAATAGCGACCAATAATTTCATAATTGGTAGGGAATACATAACTTAATTGAATGTCAATACCTTCGCCCACAAAAATAAATCGTTGTTCGGTGATATCTTCAGGGTTGTTTTGAAAGACCTCTGGAGAAGTTCTATTCATATAGGCCATCATACCAGCAAAACCCTGATACTTGAACATGACATCAAAAAAGCTAGATCTCATTGTAGCTGTTTCCCATAAATCAAGTCCAATTTGACCTCTGTTTCTCAAAGCATTTGAATTGTAATGATAGGCACCAGAAAGCATTAATTTAAAACGCTCTTCTCTTAGTATATCACCTTCAAAATACCTTCCATCGCGTTTAAACACACCAAAGGGAAATAGTTCTGCTTTAGCAGTAAATGCTCCGCCAGCCTCAAAAGTTTCGGGAAAATTTCTACCACGCCCAGAGGATAATGCAGTTTTAAAATTATAGGAAAACTGATCTTTAAAATCTTTGATGTAATGCAGCTGAAATCCAAAATCACGATCAATATTAAAACTTGCGTTGTTTATAGTTCTATCGGTAAATTGTAAAGCACCAGAAGAATTCACACGTTGCCTATTACCAGGTAATTTGGTTTGTCCAAAGATGAAATTCCAATTTTTATTAGGCCTGTACATAAACACCGCATCTCTAATCACATTAAATCGTTCTTCATTTTCTTGAAATTCGCCTAAATCATCGGTAGCAAAAGATAATTGAATGGCATATAAAAACTTTGGATTTCCAAGAAAACCGTCAAAACGCAAACGTAAACGCCTGATTTTTGCGTCCATTTCATCATACTCTTCTTCCGGTAGATGATAGTAAGAAGCAAGATTTTGCATTCTAAAGCGCATATTCATTTGAAAAACACTATCTTTTGAGGTAATTCCTAATCCTCTGCCATAATTAAAATAGGGGAGAGAGGATAAGCGCAAATCGTTAGACAAGGTATCTAATTCAATTTGTGCACAGATTTGCCAACTGCTTATCAGGAAAAAAATAACAATAATTCGTTTCATTACTTACCACAAATTAGTTCCTCAAAAGGGTTAAAAATTAACTCTAACAAGCAATGAAAACGTAAATGAATTCATTGACTATTGAATATTAATTTTGCTGCAAACTTAATTATTAATCCAAAGATTATAATTTAGTTTGTATGAAAAATCTAATAAGAAAGTAAAATTTAAGTTGCATTTTAATTCTTTTCTATATTTTAGCTGTGAATATGAATAAAACATACAAAATGAAAAAAATAATCATAGGTTGTTTGGTGGGTGCAAGTTTACTTTCCTGCCAGCAAGACCAAAAAAAAGACAATGAAATGACCTCAGAAAATCCTTTATTGGGTAGTGAATTTTCAACTCCTTATGAAGTACCACCATTTGATGATTTAGAGCCAGCACATTTTGAAGAAGCTATGCTTAAAGGAATGGAAGAACAAAAATCTGAAATTCAGGAAATTATCGAAGATCAAGAAGCGCCTACATGGGAAAATACCATTCTACCAATGGAAAACTCAGGAAAGATGCTAGCTAGAGCAAGTCGAATTTTTTATAATTTGAATTCTTCTCACACCAATGATGAACTGCAAGAGATAGCTAGAAAAATGTCTTCTAAAACAGCTGCACATTCAGATTTTATTTACATGAATATGGATTTGTTTGAGCGTGTTTCAAAAATTTGGGAAGCTAATCAAGATGACACAGATCTAACTCAGCAACAGTTCAAAGTACTAGAAAATACTTATAAGCGATTTGAACGAAGCGGAGCTAATCTTGATCAAGAGGAGCAAGAAAAGTTAGCAAAAATCAATTCTAAGATAGCAGAAATGACTACCGAGTTTGGACAAAATATTCTAAATGATACCAACGATTTTTCGTTGTTGATTGAGGAAGAAGATAGATTAGGTGGTATTCCGAATTCATTAATTGAATCGGCTGCTAAAAGAGCTGCTGAAAATGAGGAAGATGGAAAATGGTTATTTACTCTTCAAAATTCTAATGTAATGCCCATTTTGGAATATGCAGAAGATAGATCTCTTCGTGAAGAAATTTATATCGCCTATAAAAATAGAGGCAATAATGACAATGATTTTAATAATACACAATTAGCTACCGAATTAGCTAACTTACGACTTCAAAAAGCCAACTTATTAGGTTACGATACCTATGCTGATTATGCCTTAGAAAACACCATGGCTAAAGACAGAGAAACGGTAGAAGAATTCCTTCAAAAATTATGGAAACCGGCTTTGTTTGTGGCTGAATTAGAAAGCGAAAATATTGCTAATCGGTTAGCAGCTGATGGTTTTCCAGATGAAGTACAGCCATGGGATTATAAATTTTACCTTGAACAAATCAAAAAAGATGAATTTGAAATAGATAATCAAGAGGTTGCCGAATATTTTAGTTTGGATCAAGTTAGAGACGGGATTTTTATGGTAACAGATAAACTTTTTGGATTGCAGTTCAATGAATTAAATGATGTACCAGTTTATCATGAAGATGCAACTGTATGGGAAGTTACTGAAAAAGACGGGACTCATGTAGGGCTTTTATATATGGATATGCATCCTAGAAGCTCTAAAAGAAGTGGGGCTTGGATGACTAGTTTTAGGCCTCAATCTGTTAAAGATGGTGAACGCTATGCACCAGTAATTTCTATCAATTGCAATTTCACAGAACCAACTTCTTCCAAACCTTCGTTGTTAACTTTTGATGAAGTAACTACTTTTTTCCATGAATTTGGACATGCACTTCACGGGTTGCTTTCTGATGTTGAATACGAAAGTCTAGCGGGAACAAGTGTACCGCGTGATTTTGTAGAATTGCCTTCACAAGTAATGGAAAATTGGGCAACTGATCCAGAGGTTTTAAAGATGTATGCATTTCATTACGAAACTGGAGAAGTTATTCCAGATGAATTAATTGAAAAATTAGATGAGCTAGGCACATTTGGTCAAGGTTATGCGACCACAGAATATTTAGCTTCGTCCTTGCTAGATATGGCATATCATACAATTACAAAGCCCTTAACAGAAGAAGCGACTGCATTTGAAACACAAACTTTAAGTGATTTAGGCTTACCGTCTTCTATCACTGCTAGACATAGCAGTACTCATTTTGCACATATTTTTGCTGGAGGGTATTCTGCGGGATATTACTCTTACATTTGGTCTGGAGTTTTAGATACAGATGCTTTTGATCAATTTAAGCAAACCGAATTATTTAATCCTGAAAAAGCTAAATCGTTCAGAGAAAATATATTACAAACCGGTGGTACTGAAGAACCAATGGAACTGTATAAACGTTTTAGAGGTTCTGAACCAAGTATAGAGCCACTATTGAAAAAGAGAGGCTTAGATGTGGAAACAGCTGATGATGATTTAAAGGGCTAAACTTTTATAGGGTATTTAGACCATTTACCAATTGAAATAACTGGTATTAAACAAAAAAAAATCGGTTGAACACTTCAACCGATTTTTTTTTTATGATTAAGGAGAAAATTTTAGCTTAAGACCTCCTGTATTCTCTTAAATGCATTTTTAATATCAGCTTCACTTGCAGCGTAGGATATTCGGATGCAATCAGGATTTCCAAAAGCTTTACCCGTTACTGTAGCTACATTGGCTTCTTCTAAAAGCAGCATACTAAAATCAGAGGCATCGTTTACGGTCTTGCCTTTAATGGTTTTGCCGAAGTAGTGAGAAACATTAGGAAAAACATAAAAAGCACCTTCAGGAACATTAGAAGTAAATCCAGGTATTTGATTGACTAAATCGAGGGTAAGTTTTCTACGTTCTTCAAACTTATCAATAATATAACTAATTTTATCAACTGGCGCATCTAATGCTGCAATAACAGCCTGTTGAGCAATACAGTTTGCTCCACTTGTTACTTGACCTTGCAATTTAGTACATGCCTTGGCAATATATTCTGGAGCTCCGATATAACCAATTCGCCAACCTGTCATTGAAAAGGCTTTGGAAACACCATTAACAGTAACCGTTCGATCCTTCATAAAATCAATCTGAGCCATAGAAAATTTATTTTCTGTAAAATTGATGTGCTCATAGATTTCGTCACTTACAACAATGATTTGTGGATGTTTTTTTAGTATCTCTGCTAACTCTTTTAGTTCGGTTTCACTATAAATAGAACCACTTGGATTGCAAGGCGAAGAGTACCACATCATTTTTGTTTGAGGTGTAATGGCAGCCTCTAATTGAGCAGGAGACATTTTAAAGTCGCTTTCAATTGAGGTTGGTACCTCCACAGGAGTAGCTCCAGTAAGTTTTACAATATCAGCGTAACTCACCCAATAAGGACAGGGCAAGATAACTTCATCACCTGGATTCAAAACCGCGTTAGCTACGTTATAAAGCGATTGTTTTGCTCCTGTGGAAACAACAATTTGGGATAATTGATAGTCTAGTTGATTATCTCTCTTAAATTTGTTTTTAATACTTTCCTTGAGTTCCTTGTATCCATCAACTGGAGTATAAGAATGATAGTCTGCTTCAATGGCTTCAATAGCTGCTTTTTTGATAAAATCAGGGGTGGTAAAGTCGGGCTCACCTAAACTCAAACCAATAATGTCTTTACCTGCTTCTTTTAATTCTCGCGCTTTTGCTGCCATGGCTAAGGTTGCCGAAGTTTGCAATCGGTTAACCTGATCAGAAAGTTGGTTCATTGAAAATCTATTTTTTAAGTTAATTGAGGTTGTCTTCCTAATTCTTTAAGGTGTTTAAAGTGTGAGATAATTGCCTTTCGGGTAGATTGATATTCTTTATAAGGCAAATCAAATTCAGCAGTTGTCTTTTTAACTATCTCTCTTATTTTTGAATAGTGAATATGACTAATATTTGGAAAAATATGGTGTTCTACTTGGTGATTAAGACCACCTGCAAACCAGTTCATAAATTTATTTTCAGTAGAAAAATTACTAGTTGTAAAAAGTTGATGCGTTACCCAAGAGTGCGCCAATTTTCCTTCTTTGTCTGGCAAAGGCATTTCAGTATCTTCAACTACATGAGCTAATTGAAATATAATACTTAAAATTAATCCAGCGGTATAATGCATCATTAAAAAGCCAAGGATAATAACCCACCAGCTTACATCGGTTAGGATAATGGGCAATACAATCCAAATACATACATAGGCTATTTTGGCTAAAACCACTGTAGACCATTGTTGAAAGGGGCTTGGTAATTTTCCATAAGCCAATTTTTTCTTTAAATATCGTTTAGATTGTTTGAAATCAGTAGTAATAGCCCAATTAATAGTTAACAGACCATATAAAAACACCGAATAAATATGTTGAAATTTATGAAATCTTCTCCATTTACTTTCATCCGAAAAGCGAATAATTCTTCCTGCTTCTAAATCTTCATCATGACCATGAATATTGGTATAAGTGTGGTGTAGTACATTATGTTGTACTTGCCAATTATACACATTACCTGCAAGCAAATAAATACTAGCCCCCATTAATTTATTGATCCATTTGTATTTGGAATAGGTGCCGTGATTTCCATCATGCATTACATTCATTCCAACGCCAGCCATACCTATACCCATAATAATAAATAAGGTAAGCTTTACAAGAACAGGCCAATCTGTGGCAACGATAAAATACATGGGTACAAAAAGCAAGGAAAACATAACTACTGTTTTTAAATACAGCTTCCAGTTTCCATTTTTTGAAATATTATTTTCTTTAAAGTATTGGTTAACTCGTTTATTGAGGGTTCTAACAAAGTCTCTTGAGTGTTTTCTAGAGAATCTAATCTGATTTGACATATAATACTTAATTCTATTTAAAACAAAAATAAGCTTTATAGCTCAAATAGCTGAATTTTTTATGTGAAAGTTTAATTTAACTGACAATCATTAGTATTTTTGCAAAAAAAGGTAAGTGCAACAAATACTCCATTATTTTCCATATTTAACTGAAAATCAAATTTATAAATTTGGCCAATTAGCGGAATTATACAAGGATTGGAATCAAAAAATAAATGTGGTTTCCAGAAAAGATATTGACGAAATCTATCTACGTCATGTTCTACATTCGTTAGCTATTGCTAAAGTCCAAAAATTTCAAGCAGGTGCAAAAATTTTAGATGTTGGTACAGGGGGCGGCTTCCCGGGAATTCCTTTAGCAATTTTATTTCCAGAAGTTGAATTTACTTTAGTTGACAGTATTGGAAAAAAAATAAAAGTAGTAAATGAAGTGGTGGAAGGCTTAGGGCTAACCAATGTGATTAGTGTAAATGACAGAGTTGAAAATTTAACTGATCAATTTGATTTCATAGTAAGTAGAGCTGTTGCTGCTATGCCAACTTTTACTCACTGGGTAAAGGGAAAAATTAAATCAACTTCAGTGCATGAAAGAAAAAACGGTATACTGTATTTAAAAGGGGGTGATTTAACTGAAGAATTAAAGATATATACAACCGCTGAGCAATTTCCAATAACTGATTTTTTTGATGAAGATTTTTTTGAAACCAAGAAAGTAGTTTATCTACCAAGAAAAAAATAAATGGGAAAGAATAAAGAATTTAACTTGAAGCAATGGATGAAGAAGCATTGGAGCAATGTTTTATTTGCTGTCTTTTTGATTTTAATGCTTTTTCCTACAACAAGAACTCCCATTCAAGTAGCTATTAATCGTATTTTTTCATTTCCACCTTCTGTGATGGAAGAAGATAAACAAGAAAAATTAACCGATTACAATTGGCAATTAATTGAAATAGATGGGAATGAAGTCAATTTGAAAGAGGCTGAAGGAAAAGTGATTTTAATTAATGTTTGGGCAACATGGTGTCCGCCATGCATTGCTGAAATGCCCTCTCTACAAGCACTTTACGATGACTACAAAGAGGAAGTAAATTTTTATTTTATTGCCAACGACAACCCAGATGCAGTAAAACGATTTATGCAGAAAAATAACTATACATTTCCAGTTACTGTACAAGCTTCTAATGCTCCAGATTTGTTAAAATCTAATTCACTACCCACCACTTTTTTAATTGATCAAGAGGCTAATTTACTAGTTAATAAAACAGGTGCTGCCAATTGGAATTCTTCCAGTTTTAGAAATCAATTGGACAAGCTGTTGAATTGATACTTTATTCTTTTGAAAGAATACTGCCTAGCCCCGGTAGAAGCGTATATCTTTTTGTTTTTAGAAGTGGCATGAAACCAATAAAAAAGCGACTTTAGAAGCTCTTTTTATGCCGATTGAAAGCCTTGCTAAAAACAAAAAATAGAAGTGGATGACGGGTTCCCGGCTACTGATGAATATATTATTTTAAACTCATAGGATTTTACTAATTTTTCTTTGTAGCATAATTTTTATAAATTAATTTGAGTTAACCTTAATTTTATGAAGTAATCTTTAGTACATTTTGAATGCTAAATTTGGACTGATGAAAAAAATTTTACTCCTTGTAGGATTTATCTTAATTTCTTCTTGTAACTCTACAAAACGTGCTCAGCGGGAGTTGGCAACAGGCAATTACATAAAATCAATCAATATTGCTGTCAATCAGCTACAACGAAATTCAAGCAACAGACGTGGGCAGCAGCAAATGTTGATTCTTGAAGAAGCTTTTGAGAAGCTTAAAAGTAGAGATAAGAAACGGGTAAAGTTTTTGAAAAGAGAGAATATTCCTAGCAATTCTGTTGAAATACATGATTTGTTGGTGCAGTTGGATGATGTGCAGAATAAGATAAGACCGCTAATACCCCTTTACAACGAAAATCAGTCGAGGGAAATGAAATTCGAATTTCAAAATTTAGATCAAAAAATTATTGATGCGCGTAATGAAATGGTTGATTATCTTTATGATGAAGCTAACTTACTTCTTGATTCTGGAGACAAGTTTAGTGCTCGTGAGGCGTATAAAGATTTAATTCGCATAGAAGAATTGAGACCTAATTTTAGATCTACCCGCGAAATGCTAAACGAAGCGAAGTTAATGGGTACAGATTTTATACTGGTTACTTTGATTAATAAAACTGATTTTGTTATTCCTAATCGCGTACAAAGTATGCTTTTAGATTTTAATACGTACGGTTTAGATAACGAGTGGACGGCTTTTCATACCGATAGACAACAAAATCTTGATTACGATTACGGAATACGAATACAATTTTCTGATTTTGCTTTTTCTCCTGATATTGTAAGAGAGCGCGAAATTAATTTAGAAGAAGAAGTTGTTGATGGTTGGGAGTACAAAAGAGACCAACGGGGAAACATACTGCGTGATTCTAAAGGTAATAAAATTAAAGTCAATACATACACCACAGTCAGTGGTGTGATGCTTCAGAGTTTACAACAAAAATCTGTTGGAGTAAAGGCGCAAGTGGTTTATCGCGATATTAAATCAGGCCAAAACATCAATACCTTTCCTTTAGTAAGTGAATTTGCATTTGAAAATATATCTGGAGTATTTAATGGAGATGCGCGTGTATTGAGCGATGAAGATAAAATGATTTTAGACAATCCGCCTGTTCCGTTTCCTTCTAATGAACGTATGTTGATTGATGCAGGAGAAGAGATTAAAACTAATTTAAAGCGTATTTTGGTAAGGAATCCAATTAATTAACTTGAAGAATACACTTATCAATTAAACCTAAAAAACCCCACCATTTCTTAGTTTAACCTTAGAAAAGATGGGGTAAAAATAAAAAACTAATTGCTATGGTTTTGCTTTCTTTCCTTTTTACTGTTGGCCATGGCATAAACAGCACCAATTAAGCCTACAATTACTAATCCAAATACAAGAGTCATAATGATTGCTCCATTGGTCCAGTTGACTAATATTGTTGATAAGAGATTCATTGTTTAATCTTTAAGGTTGTTGGACAAAGATAAATTTTTAACATTGGTGTTTATATGATATTTGTCAGTGAAGTAAGATTTCAAAAATTATTTTTTTGTCTCTATAGTAGAAACTTTTGATTATTGATAATTCTTATATTATTTCATTTTGTTTTATAGCATACAGAGGTTTAAAAGAATTAAAAATAATACATTTGTATAAAATTTGTTTACCATGAAAGATCAATTAGAAAGAATAAAGTGTTTAATTGTAGGTTCTGGTCCTGCTGGGTATACTGCTGCTATTTATGCTGCTAGAGCAGATTTAAGCCCTGTTTTATATACAGGAATGGAGCCTGGCGGACAATTAACTACTACTACCGAAGTAGAGAATTTTCCAGGCTACCCACAAGGTATAGATGGGCCAAAAATGATGTCTGAATTACAAGAGCAAGCAGAGCGTTTTGGTACCGATGTCAGGATTGGTATGGCTACTAAAGTAGAGTTTTCAGACAAAGAAGGAGGGATACATAAAGTATTGATAGATAACAAAAAATGGATAGAGGCTGAATCTGTAATTATTTCTACTGGCGCTTCAGCGAAATATTTAGGTATTGAAAGCGAACAGCGTTTAAGAGGCGGTGGAGTTTCTGCTTGTGCTGTTTGTGATGGTTTCTTTTACAAAGGTCAAGATGTGGCTATTGTAGGTGGTGGAGATACGGCTGCTGAAGAAGCTACTTATTTAGCTAAAATTTGTAATCACGTAACTATGTTGGTGAGAAGAGGGGAGATGAGAGCTTCTAAAGCCATGCAAAACCGTGTATTAAATACCAAAAACTTAAGCGTTAAGTTTTATACTGAAGTAGATGAAGTTTTAGGTGACCAAGTGGTTGAAGGTTTACGAATGATTAATAACCAAACCAAAGAAACTGAAGAAATAAAAATTACGGGGCTATTTATAGCTATTGGTCATAAACCAAATACCGATATTTTCAAAGGTTTTATAGATATGGATGAAACAGGCTATATTCAAACACAGGGTAAAACCACTAAAACTAATATTCCGGGTGTTTTTGCTAGTGGTGATGTTCAAGATAAAGAATATAGACAAGCCGTTACGGCTGCCGGTACAGGTTGTATGGCTGCTTTAGATGCAGAACGCTATTTGGCTAGTATTGAGCCGTCTGAAGATAAAGTAAAAGAAGAAGAATTTGTTAATTAAACAAGCCATTTTGTTGGTTTATAAAAAAGGCTGATTTATTAAAATCAGCCTTTTTTAATACTATATGTATTGTACTATTTTAAATGTGTAATGCTCGATCTTCTGTAGCAGCTAAGGCAGCTTCTTTGACAGCTTCAGCGTAAGTTGGATGGGCATGGCTCATTCGGGCAATATCCTCGGCACTTGCTCTAAACTCCATAGCCGTTACTGCTTCCGCAATTAAATCAGCTGTTCTAGCTCCAATCATATGAACGCCTAGAACTTCGTCAGTATTTTTATCTGCTAAGATCTTTACTAAGCCTGCAATATCACCACTAGCTCTTGACCTTCCCAAAGCTTTCATAGGAAATTCTCCTACTTTGTAATCTACACCATCTTCTTTTAGTTGGTCTTCGGTTTTACCTACACCAGCAACTTCTGGCCAAGTATAGACAACATTTGGAATTAAGTTGTAATCAATATGTGGTTTTTGTCCAGCAATTACTTCGGCTACAAATGTACCTTCTTCTTCGGCCTTATGGGCGAGCATAGCTCCCTGAATAACATCTCCAATAGCGTAAATATTATCAGTGGTAGTTTGAAGTTTTTCGTTGACTTTTACTTGGCCACGGTCATTTACTTCAACACCAGCTTGATCAGGGTTCAATCCTTTAGTAAAAGGAACACGGCCTACAGAAACCAAACAGTAATCTCCTTTAAATTCAACTTCATTTCCTTTTTTATCCTTTGCTTTTACAACGACTTCTTTACCTTTACGTTCCACCGACTTCACTTCGTGAGAAAGCTTCAAGTCCATTCCTTGTTTTTTTACAACTTTACGCATTTCTTTACTCATGGATTGATCCATTGTAGGGATAATGCGGTCCATGTATTCAACAACAGTAACTTCTGCACCTAAACGACGGTATACTTGACCTAATTCTAATCCAATCACCCCTCCACCAATAAGTATTAAATGTTTTGGGATCGCTTGTAGAGAAAGTGCTTCTGTAGAAGTAATGATGCGTTCTTTATCAATTTCTATACCGGGTAAAGTTCTTGGTTTACTTCCCGTAGCAATAATAATGTTTTTGGCCTCAATAGTTTCTTCTTCACCTTCATCAGGGGTAATTAATACCTCTGTTTTACTTTTAAAAGAGCCTACCCCTTGATAGGTATCAATTTTATTTTTATCCATTAAGAAGTCAATTCCTTTGGTGGTTTGTTCCACTACAGAATCTTTTCTTTTCATCATGTTTTTTAGGTTGACTTTTATTTCCCCAGGAATATCAATACCATGTTCTTCAAAATGCTTTACAGCGTCTTCATAATGGTGTGAGGAGTCTAAAAGTGCTTTTGAAGGAATACAGCCTACATTAAGACAAGTACCTCCTTTGGTGGCATATTTTTCAATGATTGCAGTTTTCATCCCGAGTTGTGCACATCTAATAGCCGCAACATATCCGCCGGGTCCGGAGCCAATTACGGCAACATCATAAGATTTCATAAATTTAATTTTAAATTTTATCTGTTGGATAACAAAAATAACACTAATAATTCATTCTGCATCACAATAGATGAGTTATTCAAAATGATTGTTTCAATTCTTATTTACTTGCCTTGTCTACATTTTGCCAATGCCAAAATCATTTGAAATTGTTCGTTTAGAGAAAGATTTGAATTGTCAATTAAGACGGCATCATCCGCTTGCTTAAGGGGAGAATGTGTTCGGTTGGAATCTATTTCATCCCTTTCCTTTAGGTTTTTATAAACTTGCTCAAAGCTTATTTCATCTCCTTTTTGAGTTAGCTCTTCAAATCTTCTTTGTGCACGAATTTGTGCATTAGCGGTCATAAAGAGTTTTAATTCAGCTTTAGGAAATACCACTGTACCAATATCTCTACCGTCCATCACAATTCCACCTTTTTTACCTAATTCTTGTTGAATGTTGACCAATTTATTTCTTACTTCTGGAAGTTGAGCTACACTACTAACCCGTTCTGATACTTCCATTTTTCGGATGTGCTTTTCTACATTAATTTGATTTAAGTGTACTTCAGATTGTTTGTTTTTTTCGTTCAATTGAAAAGAAATAGCCATGTCATCAAGTTGCTGAATTAGTTTCTCTTGATTCAGTTTTTGTGCAGCGAAAAAATCATGTTGTAGTGCAAAGTAAGTCACTGCTCGGTACATGGCCCCTGTATCTACATAAATAAAATCAAGACGTTTAGCTAATTGCTTTGCAAGTGTGCTTTTTCCAGTTGAAGAATGCCCATCTACGGCAATGGTTATTTTTTTCATTTTATTCAGGATATTCTATGCGTAAGTGATAAATGTTTTTTAATTTTTGTTTCAATACTTTTTTAATGCTTTCAATTTCTTTGAAAGTAATATTAGCATTCACAAATTGTTTTTCTTCAATTTGTTTGTCTATAATTTTATCGACAAATTTTTCAATAATTTTTCCTGTGGGCTCTTTAATACTTTTACTTGCGGCTTCAATTGAATCGCACATCATTAAAATTGCGGTTTCCTTACTGAAGGGTTTAGGGCCAGGGTATCTAAAATCTTCTATATCAGTATTATCAGGTGCCAATTTAAGTTGTTTTTTATAAAAATAATAGACCGTTGTGGTACCGTGGTGGGTTCGTATAAAATCGATGATGCGGTCGGGTAGCTTATTTTTTTTGGCCATTTCAATTCCCTTCATCCTATGACCTATAATAATTTTTGCGCTTTCCTGTGGAGGTAAGTCGTCATGAGGATTTACGGCCGTGGTTTGATTTTCAGTAAAATAAAAAGCATCGTACATTTTTCCAATGTCGTGGTATAAAGCTCCTACACGAACCAACAGGCTATTTGCTCCAATTTCATTAGCCGAAGCCTCAGCTAGATTTGCTACGTTGAGTGAATGATGTAAGGTGCCTGGTGCTTTTTCTGAAAGTTCTTTGAGCAATTTATTGTTGGTGTCTGATAGTTCTAAAAGCGATAAATCGGATACTAAACCAAATATTTTTTCGAAGCTGTAGATGAGTGGCTGCACGAATAAAAGCCCTAAACCACTCAAGACAAATAGCAGTAAGTTGAGCTGGTTAATTTCTACAATGCTTCCCTCTTGAACCATTGTAAATGCCACATAACTCACTAAATAAACCAATGTGATTTGGCCTACAGAAATAAACAGATTAGCTCGTTTATAAAGTTCTGGTACGCTTAAAATAGTTACAATTCCTGCTAGGATTTGAAGAAACATATATTCATACGAATTAGGTACAATAAAACCTAAAATCAGTACTGTGATCACATGTGTAAATAAGCCTAGTCGGGCATCAAAAAAAGCTTTTAAGGTAATTGGTAAAATGCAAATGGGTATGACATACACATACGAGGAATCTAGGCGAAGTACAAGTAGGTTGAGTGAAAAAACTACTAAAATATTAAATATGATGAAGCTTAGCTTTTTGTTGTTATCATAGATGTTGAATCGATATTGTTTGATGAACAAAAACAAAATCAAAATAGCTATAGCTATTAAAATTAACTGACCTAGACTAACTATTAATTGATTTGTTTCTGAATAATTTACAGAACTATATTTTTCCTTAAGTGAAATTAATTTTTGGTATTTTTCAGCATCAATAGATTGTCCTTGGTCAATAATCAATTCGCCTTTTTTAACAAGACCTCTAGAAGTAGAGATTTTTGCTAATTCTTGATCTAATAAAGCCTTATTTTCGAGTTCATTGTAGGAAACATTAGCAGTTAAAAATTGTTCATAAAAAGAGATTATGGAAGATTTGAACTTTTCAACTTCACCCTCATTCATCGAATTTTTAATACTTTCAATAGCTTGATTTTTTGTTTTAATTCGCTGAAAGGGGGTATGCTGAATGATATTTCCTTTTTTTAAATAAACGAGTTGTTTCTTGCTTTTGGTTTGAAGTGAATCCCTAATACCATATGTATATATAGATTTAGTTTGGTTTTCAATAAATTCGTTTACCAATACTTGATCTTCAATATTTAGGGAGTCTTGGCTAAAGCTTGCATAAAAATTTACTGCAGTTTCTATTTTTTTTATTGCTACTGATTCATCAAAATTGAAGATGGGTATAAAATCATCTTTGATTTGTTTTTTTTCGGCATTAATTTCTTCCTTAGATTTCAAAATAGAAAAATCATAGGGAGCATATAAGGCTTGGTGTTGCCAAGTTTTGTTTTTGATGATTTCAAACTTAAACTGCTTGCCTTCTGGAAAGAAGTAAACCATCAAACTCACCGTAAATACAAAGAGAAAAACCTTGTAAATTAAAGCTTGATTTTTAAACAAAAAGTTTTGGATTTTATCCATTCAAAAAAGTATGATTTATAGCAAATATAGCTATTATATGTGGGGTTGCAATTTTATAGGCAAAAACTAAAACGAATTTCTTTGAAGGAATAATTTATTTTTTTTTGGTTTTTTTATCATTTTCGCTCTCCTCTTTTTGAACAAGTTTACCAAATATACCAACATCACTTTCCCAAATTTCCATCAATTCAAAATAATCAATTGGAAAAGCAGGAGGTGATAACTCTAAAATTGATTGTTGAGAACCCCTTCGTAAAATATCTTCAATAAAAAAATCTTCTTTATTTTTCCATGGATCAAAAGGTTCTTTCATAGAGATATCAAAAAAATTAGCAGTGGTATTATACCAAAAGGCGTTCCATCCAGAGCGTAGGTCTTTAACTATTTCAAAACTTGTATTCCCTGTTTGTCGGTGAAGTAATTTCATCAAAATTTGACCTTCAGTTTTGGTTAGCTTCTTCAATTCTTCTTTAAATTCATCTTCTAAGTAAGATTGCACTAATTTGGTGTATCTTTTTCGTTGGCGTTTAGAGTCCATTCGCTCTAGACGCATTTGTAAACTGTCTAATTTAATAGATGCTTTATCTGCATAAGGCCAAACCTTTCTGGTTTTTCGTCTTAAGATAAGGTATTCTTTTAGTTCATCCTGATTGGTGAATTTAAGCTTAGGCAGTACAATTACATCATCAAGAATTATGCTGCCGGGAGGGAGAAAATCTTTATCCGTGATTGGTAATTCTTCAAAAGTTTTTGAAGTTTTTGTGGTATCTAGGAATAATTCTCTTTCCTGTGCTTGAAGCCCAAAAAGCATTAACCCCATACAAATACGAAAGATTGTTTTCAAAATACTTAATAATTAAAATTCAAAATTAGCTATTTGTAAGGAATACTATTTGAAAATCTTATTAAATTCGCATTCTAAATTTTAAAATTTAATTTATGCTTCCAGAAAATTCATTATCATTTCTAAGAAAATACCTTAATAATGCTTCACCAACAGGATATGAGTGGGAAGGGCAAAAACTTTGGATGGATTACTTAAGTCCTTATGTAGATCAGTTTATAACAGATACCTATGGCACTGCTGTGGGGGTTATAAATCCAGAGGCGAAATATAAAGTAGTCATTGAAGGACATTCTGATGAAATATCTTGGTATGTGAATTACATTTCTGATGAAGGTCAAATTTATGTGATTAGAAATGGAGGTAGTGACCATATGATTGCTCCTTCCAAACGAGTGAATATTCATACTAAGGATGGGGTAGTACCAGGTGTTTTTGGTTGGCCAGCCATTCATACTAGAGACAAGTCTAAAGAAGAAGCTCCAAAAATTGAAAATATTTCTATAGATGTGGGTTGTTCTTCTAAAGAAGAAGTTGAAGCCCTAGGTGTTCATGTAGGTTGTGTGATTACTTATCCAGATGAATTTTTCATTTTAAATAAAAATAAGTTTGTTTGCCGTGGCTTAGATAACAGAATGGGTGGTTTTATGATTGCTGAAGTGGCTAGATTGCTGAAAGAAAATAATAAAAAACTACCGTTTGGATTGTACATTACTAATTCTGTACAAGAGGAGATAGGCCTACGAGGAGCCGAAATGATTACTCAACGAATACAACCTGATGTGGCCATTGTTACGGATGTTTGTCATGATACCACAACCCCTATGATAGACCAGAAAAAAGAAGGATTGACTAAAATAGGAGATGGGCCAGTAATTTCTTATGCTCCAGCAGTTCAAAATAAGCTTCGTGAATTGATTATGGATTCGGCTGAAAAGAATAAAATTCCTTTCCAACGTATGGCTGCCAGCAGAATGACAGGGACAGATACAGATGCTTTTGCTTACAGCAATGGGGGAGTGGCTTCTGCTTTAATTTCATTACCTCTAAGATACATGCATACCACAGTTGAAATGGTTCATCAATCTGATGTGGAAAATGTAATTCGTCTAATTTACAATACCTTATTAGAATTAAAAGAAGGGGAGAATTTTAGTTATTTTAAGTAATACCTGGTCTAATCTTGTTTTATAAATTAATCATTAAATCAGTTGAAGGTTTTAACTTTCAACTGATTTTTTTATGTGGTAATTGAATTTTAAAAACAAAATCAAGTTTAAAAAATCTTAAATGAATATAGTCTCCTTTAATTAATTAGTTTCTTTGTAAATAAAAAGATGTCTAAGAAAAAGCCTGATCAAGTTGTTTTTAATGAAAAAGAAGGGAAGTACAATGCTAATTTACTTCCTTACGGGACAAATGCGGGTGCTCCAAAGATAGAAGCTACAGATGTCACTGCTTGGAAAAATGCCAATATCAGTAAAGTCAATCATCAGATTAAAACCAGATTTGAAGCCTTAAAAAAGGAATATCAAAATTTGATGGAGCAGTACGAATACAACAATTTGATATATCAAGCCAATTATTCATTTGAACCTATTGTTGGGCAAGTTTATTACCTCTATGAATCAGCCAAAAAAGGCTTGTTTCTATCATTAATTTCACCAGATGAATGTAATTTTAATTACAAAGGAAGTTTTCGATTGAATGAAGATAAAATGTGGGTGAGGGTAGATCAACAGGAGTAAATTTTCAAAAAACTTCCATTCCATATAAAATCACTAACTTTACACAAAATTGGATTTCCAATAATTTTCTTTCGCTTTCCTGAATTCGGATTTTTATTTCCTTATTTTTTTAGTTTAAGAATTTGAATAAAACTTTAACGACCGGGGTTTTATTTTCAATTAATCAGGTCTTAAACAGATTTACATGAAATTTACAGATTTTCAATTCGCTTCGGCAATTTTAAAGGCTATTCAAAAACAAGGCTACGTTTCACCAACTCCCATACAAGAACAAACCATACCACAAGCAATGGAAGGCAAAGATGTTTTGGGGTGCGCGCAAACTGGAACAGGAAAAACAGCAGCTTTTGCCATTCCAGTATTACATCAGCTTCAACAAAATCCACCTTACAGTCGAGGTAAACGCCCTATAAGTGCTTTAATATTAACTCCAACTAGAGAATTAGCTATTCAGATTGCTGAAAGTTTTCAAAATTACGGAGCATTTACGGCATTAAAAAGTACGGTTATATTTGGCGGCGTGAGTCAGCATAAGCAAGTAGAAGCGCTAAAATCTGGTGTTGATATATTGATTGCTACACCAGGAAGATTATTAGACTTAATGCAACAACAACATATACAATTGGATCGGTTGAAGCATTTTGTATTAGATGAAGCCGACCGTATGTTAGATATGGGTTTTTTAAATGATGTAAAGAAAGTAATCGCTAAATTACCAAAAAAGCGGCAATCGCTATTTTTTTCAGCTACTATGCCCAAGGATATTGTACAATTAGCGAATTCTATTTTAAATGAACCGATTCGTGTAGAAGTCACACCCGTTTCAAGTACGGCAAAAGCAATAGAACAATATGTGTATTTTGTAGATAAAGTTAATAAAAAGCATCTATTAAAAGAGGTTTTACAAGATGAAGGTATGGATCGAGTTTTAGTATTTACAAGAACCAAACACGGGGCTAATAAAGTAGTCAAGGATTTGGTAAAGAATGGAATTAAAGCTTTGGCTATTCATGGTAATAAATCTCAAACTGCTCGTCAAAAGGCTTTAAATAGTTTTAAAAGTAATGAAATACGAGTTTTAGTAGCTACAGACATTGCAGCACGTGGAATTGATATTGATGATTTAGCCTATGTGATTAATTATGAGTTACCAAACATAGCTGAATCTTATGTACATCGAATTGGAAGAACAGGAAGAGCTGGATTAGCTGGAACAGCTATAGCCTTTTGTGATGCAGAAGAAAAAGCTTATTTAAAAGATATTCAAAAGTTAATAGGTAAGTCCATACCTGTTTTAGAAAATAAAAATTTTCCTTTGGTCCAGCATCACATTGAAAAAAAGAAACCAAATCAACATTCTTCCTCTAGGAAAAGAAATTACAAATCAAAAGCGAAGCAATCTAAAGTAAATTTCAAATAATAACTGGTATAATCTTTTGAGTCGCGTAGAATATTAAAAGATGTTATTCACTTTTTTGATTTTAGGTTCATTGATAGTTTTTTTAAGTTCAGCCTCCGTAAATACTTACAATTTAAATCTTTGTGGTTGTAAGATGTTTAAGTTGAATAATTTGAAGTAGTTTGATTATATAGGGAGAAAAATTAATTAAATTTATTTTGAAAATAGCTATTTAAAAAACTATATTTGCAGTTCTGCGGGAGTAGCTCAGTTGGTAGAGCGTCAGCCTTCCAAGCTGAATGTCGCCGGTTCGAACCCGGTCTCCCGCTCATTAAAATCTCACTTAATAAGTGAGATTTTTGTTTTTTAAGTTCTTTCATAAATCTAATTTTTTTTGGTTCAAAGAATAACTAGTATAAAGTTTTGAAGTCGATTTTTCAGCGATTTTAATAGCTTTTGGCGACCAAACAATTGATTTATAATAGGATAAATAGAACTGATTGTGAAGTTTAGAAAAAAGCTAAAAAAAAGTTGGTTTTTTGTTTTGTGAGACAGAATAGCCGTCGTATATTTGCACCCGCAAACAAATAAGTTCTATAACATATTGGAGAGGTGGCAGAGTGGTAATGCAGCAGATTGCTAATCTGTAGACGCGAAAGTGTCTCCAGGGTTCGAGTCCCTGTCTCTCCGCAAGATTTTTTTAAAATCTTGTTTAATACACCATTCGGGGTGTAGCGTAGCCCGGTCATCGCGCCTGCTTTGGGAGCAGGAGGTCGCAGGTTCGAATCCTGCCACCCCGACTTAACTAAAAGCCTGATTTAATTGAAAATCAGGCTTTTTTGCTTTTTTAAACACCTCAATAAAAACTACTTTTTATATCACCCAACTCTCAAGTTAACTGACTTACACGCGTATTATTCTACGCTATTGATAAAGAAAAAATAGCTTTTCATAAAAATTAACTAACCTGAGTAATTCTAACTATACTCAGGTTAGTTTTTTTATCATATATTTGTTGTATCATCCTAAATTATAAACTATTATGAAAGAACAATATGTGCTTAAAGAGATAGAATACACAAGCGTTTACAACCTAAATCGTTTACCAGAAAATTTTTATGAAGAGCATGAGCAAACCATCAAGCGTTTACTAGAGTTAAAACTCATTCAGCTTTGTGAGAACCAACATTGTATCTTTGAACTAACAGGAGCAGGTCATTTAGCTAGCAATATCGGTTTCTTTAATTGGTACAACCAAATTGGTTATTTGGAAGACGAGTTAATCAAAGTCAAAAACCACCAACCACCAAAGAAAAAATCTTGGTGGGATAGGGTAGTGGGGTTGTTTTAGAGTTTAGGTTCTATTGGAATATAAATTCATTTTCAATCACTATTTTAATAATATCTCTAGTGCTTTTAAGCTATAATATAATAGCTAGATGTTTACTTATTGAAATTAAAACTGCTGTACTCTTTCTGCATAATAAGCAAATCTACACCTAATGATTTTGGTTTTTTGGAAATCCATTCTTGAAGATGCTCTCTTT
>PXFS01000084.1 GCA_003564185.1 Flavobacteriaceae bacterium | reverse complement strand
GCATTATATAAGTTAGCCATTTTACCAGAAACCGACAAATCCTTAAATGGTCTTTTATCCGTAGAATTACCTCCTACAATTACTTTTCCATTATACTCTAAACCACTTTCCATAATAATCTCTTTTACCTGGGCTGCAGACAATTTTGGATAGTATGAACGAATTAGTGCGGCAATTCCTGCTACTGCCGGAGCGGCCATAGAAGTTCCTTGTAAAAATTCATATTCATCTAAAGGAGTAGAAGAATAAATTTGTGAACCTGGAGCAAAAATATCTACCGACTTTTTTCCATAATTTGAAAAACTAGAAACCATTTTTTCACCAAAATTTGGCGTTAAAGAACCAACATTTAAAAAGTTACTTACAATTTCCTCAGGATTATCTGGTGTTTGGTCATTTGGGTAAACACGTACCTCATCTAAATCAAAAGCATCATTTCCTGCTGCATTTACAATTAACACATCATTTTCATCTGCATAACGTAAGGCATCTTCAACTACATCAGGATAAGGTGAAAAATACTTACCAAAACTTGTATTAATTACTTTTGCTCCATTATCTACTGCATAACGTATAGCATTTGCAATATCTTTATCGTATTCGTCTCCATCTGGAACTGCTCTAACCGACATAATTTCTACATTATGAGCCACGCCTCTTAGACCAATATTATTATTGCGGTCTGCTGCAATTATCCCCGCCACATGCGTTCCGTGTTTAGCATCTTCTTTTTTAGGATCTGGGCCTGATACTTGGTTGTTTCCATATACAGTTACTGAAAAATCATTTTCATCATCACCCAATTTTTCAGCTCTTGCATTTAAATCTACATTAAAGTGGGAATCAACTCTACCTCCAAAATAATCAATTGCTTCACTAATTTGCTCTATTACAGAATCAATATCTTCATCTACATTATTCATGAAATTGAGTAAAAAATCTTTTTGTTCTTTAATTTCAGATTCAGATGGATTATATTCTTCTAGTTCTTCTTTACTGAATTTTTCTACACCCATTGCATTAGCAATAGCGTTTTTAGCCTCTTCAATAGTACCTACCATGTTCTGATAATTCATCTTTTGAACATTGGCTTTTGATTTTTCTTTTTTTAGTTCTTCTTTGGCTTTGACATATAAATCATACCTCTTTAAATCCTCTTCAGCAACCTCATCCCGGTCTGCTACATCATCAAATTTGTTCTTGTAATCGCGATAAATTCTGGTATACTCCATATTTTCTTCTACAATATCACCCAAGAAATTCCAACCATGGATATCATCAATATAACCATTCCCATCGTCATCCTGTCCGTTTTCAGTTTCTTTTGGGTTTACCCACATTACAGAAGCCAAATCTTCATGTTCATGATCAATACCACTATCTACAACTGCAACAATCACTTTCTTACCTTCTTGGTCACGAATAATTTCTTGGTAAGCTCGATCTACACTCATTCCAGGTATAGTATCTGTAAGTAAATCTGCGGAAGACCAGTGTTTGAGTTGTTCTTCTTCTATACTTGCTTTCTTTTTGAGGCTAGAGTCTGACTTAATCGGTTCAGCGTCAAATTTTAATTTTGGTCCGCAACTGGCAAGGAGTATACCGCTTATTGCAAAAACTGATAAATGCTTAATTGTTATATTTTCTTTCATTGTTATTTATTAAATAATTCGTCAAATCTATAAACTTTATTCAATCTTGGACCTTTTTCAGTCATTTTTAAGTCAATTATTTCATTATGTGCATCATGCTCAAGTAAAATCAAATATTCTTGTTCAACTGCTTCTTGTAAAAAACTCTTTTTTTCATCTAAAGTCAGTAATGGTCTAGTGTCATAACCCATCACATAAGGCAGAGGGATGTGTCCAGCAGTAGGAAGTAAATCAGCTGCAAAAACTAAATTTTTGCCTTGATATTTAATAATAGGTATCATTTGTTTATCTGTATGACCATCCACAAAAAGTACTTCAAAATTAAACTCCTTATAAAAAGTTCGTTTTCCTCTTCTTTCTAGGAAATTCAATTGTCCAGACTCTTGCATAGGCAACAAATTCTCCTTTAAAAACGAGGCTTTTTCTCTTGCATTAGGCTCGGTTGCCCATTTCCAATGTTCTTTATTGGTCCAAAATTTAGCATTTTTAAAAGCAGGCTCGTAACCCGTTCTATCTTTATTCCATTGGATGCAACCTCCACAATGGTCAAAATGTAAATGGGTCATAAACACGTCTGTTATATCATCTGGATGAAAGCCTTTTTCTTTTAAGGATTTTTCTAAACTATGATTTCCCCATCGGTGGTAATGGCTAAAAAACTTTTCGCTTTGTTTATTGCCCAAGCCCGTATCAATTAATATGAGTTTGTTACCATCTTCAATAAGTAGACTTGTAGCAGCCATATCTATGAGGTTATTATTATCAGCTGGGTTTGTTCGTTGCCAAAGTGATTTTGGAACCACACCAAACATTGCCCCTCCATCTAATTTAAAGTTTCCTGTTTCTATACTATATAACTTCATTTTAAAAATATTTCTAAATCATATAAAATTCGAAAATTAGATAATAACTTTCAAATTACAAATAAATTTTATTTAATCTGCAATTTACTAAAGTAAAAGAAGTTAATTTTTGCATTTTTTTTAATTGTAGTATTTTTAACACCAGAATTCTCCATACTCCCAGAGCAAACTGGAATTATTATTTTGAAATTACGAAGCAGCATAGTGCTTCAACCAACTTTCATAGCTAAATACCTTTAAAAATGAAATAGAAATATTACCTGAGACCCCATGCAAATTTCTATTTAAGGTGAAGAAAAAAATGTTTATATTAGTCAAAAATTTATTCAGCTTTCATCCGAAGCTACGCAAAATAAAAAATTAGAAATTTTGAGCTGATGAATAAAAAAGAACTAACTTATCTAATTGCATTACAAAAACTACCCTATATTGGTGATGCAACTATAAAAAAACTAATTGACAGAATTGGTTCTGCAGAAGCGGTTTTCACTGAAAAAAAATCTAACCTTTTAAAAATTGATGGAATTGGATTACATAAAATTAAAGAAATTGGAAATGCTTCATTTTATGACGAAGCAGAAAAAGAAATTCAATTCCTTGAGCAAGAAGACATTCAAGCAATAGACTATACACATCAGGATTACCCAAGCTTACTAAAACACTGTATAGATGGCCCTAGCGTTTTATTTGCCCGAGGTAATATCGATTTAAAAAATAAAAAAATTATCAGTATTGTTGGAACGCGAAGAGTCACTACACAAGGCATTGCTTTTTGTGAAGAATTAGTTAGTGAGTTAGCTGTTTTAAACCCAATTATTGTATCAGGATTTGCTTATGGAACGGACATTTGTGCGCACAAATCAGCCATGAAAAACAATTTGCAAACCATTGCTTGTTTAGCTCATGGGCTGAATCAAATCTATCCAAAGCCTCATGCAAAATACATGAAAGATGTAGAAAAAAATGGTGGTTTTATAACAGATTTCTTGACTACTTCTGATTTTGACAGAAATAATTTTTTAAAAAGAAATAGAATTATTGCGGGCATGAGTGAAGCTACAATTGTTATAGAAAGTGCTCCTAAAGGAGGTTCTTTAGTTACCGCAGATATAGCAAATTCTTACAGCAGAGAGGTTTTTGCAGTACCTGGAAGACCATCCGATTCTATGAGTAAGGGCTGTTTAAATCTGATTAAGAAAAATCAAGCTAGGCCAATTACTGGAGCAGCTGATTTAATTTATCATTTAGGTTGGGATTTGGAAGAAGAAACCGATAAAGCCTTGCAAACTCAACTTTTTGTTAACTTCACCGAAGATGAAGAAAATATAGTTAATTCCTTAAAAACAGAAAACAAGCAACATATTGATGAATTGGCAATAAAAACAAGCATTCCCTCGTATAAACTCGCCTCATTGCTTTTAGACTTAGAGATGAAAGGAGTAATTCGTCCTTTACCAGGAAAAATCTTTGAAGTTGTTTGAGTTAAATTCACTAAGCATTAAAAGTCAGAATTGAATTCTGGCACAGTATCTTCCTCTTCATCATCGGTTTCATACCCATCACAGTCTATAGGTATTGTCAAGTTTTCTGGTTTTTCAAACTCCTCATCAGATACTTCAACATCCACATCTTCATAAAGCGACTTCATATACATGCCAAATATAGGTAAAGCTAAAGTTGCTCCTTGCCCATAAGTAATTGTAGGAAATCTCACAGAGCGATCTTCACCTCCAACCCAAACGCCAGTTACTAAATCGGGTACCATTCCAATAAACCAACCATCACTCTGATTTTGTGTAGTACCTGTTTTTCCCGCTATTGGATTAGTTAAAGCATAAGGATACCCAGTAACTGCACGCTGGTAATGAGGGAGATTTTTAATGTATTCTGAGTTAGTTCTTAATCTTCTGCCTGATCCAAATTTAGTAACCCCTTCCAGCAAATTGACTGTGACATAAGCTGTTTCCTCACTTAATACGTCTCTAGTTTCAGGCAAATGTTGATAAATAATTGTTCCATTCTTGTCTTCAATCCGATCCACAAAATAGGGTTTTGTATAAACACCTTTATTAGCAAAGGTAGAATAAGCTGAAACCATTTCATAAACACTTAAATCTGGTGTTCCTAATGCTATAGAAGGAAAAGCTTCAATATCTTTAGTATCAACTCCAAGGTTATCAATTAAATCAACTACGCGTTTCGGACCTGTTTTATCAATTAGCCTTGCAGTGATTGTATTTATAGACTCTGCCAAAGCTTCTTTCAAAGTTTTACTACCTCCATATTCATCACCTGAGTTTGAAGGCGTCCAGTCATCAATTAGTCCATGTCTTCCTTTAGGAATGGTATAAAGTGTATTTGGTAATTCATAACACGGTGAATAATGAAGTTGGTCAATAGCTGCAGCATAAACAAAGGGCTTAAAAGTAGATCCTACTTGACGGCGTGCTTGTTTAACATGTTCGTATTTAAAGTACTTATAATTAATTCCTCCTACCCATGACTTTACAGCACCTGTTTGCGGATTCATTGACATCATTCCTGTGTTCAGAAAAGATTTATAATAACGAATAGAGTCTTTGGGGGTCATTAAAGTATCTATTGTTCCTTCCCAAGAAAAGAGTTGCATTTCCTGCTCGGTATTAAATGCATTTTCAATTTCTTCATTAGAGGCTCCTCGTTTTTTCATTCTTTTGTAGCGATCAGAATTGCGCATCTCACGGTTTAATATTCGCTGAATTTCAGCTTCAGAAATTCCTCTAAAAGGAGCTTTTGAATTTTTTTCATTTTGGCGATTAAATTCTTTTTGGATTTTATTTAAATGTCTATTAACCGCTTTTTCCGCATAATCTTGCATCCGAGAATCTAAGGTTACATATACTTTAAGTCCGTCGCTGTAGATACTGTAATTACTACCGTCCGGTTTTGGATTTTCTGCAATCCAGTCTTTAAGAAAGCCTTTAAGGTGTTCTCTAAAATAAGTAGCTGAGCCATCGTCATGTTGTTCTGGAGAAAAATTAAGAACGAGAGGTAAATCTTGTAGAGAGTCTTTTTCTTTTGGGGTAATAAATTGATTTTTCTCCATTTGCTTAAGCACCTGATTACGTCTATTTAACGAATTGGTCTTAAATCGTTCTGGATAAGGATTGTATAGCACTGGGTTTTTAAACATAGCTATTAAAGTAGCCGCTTCTTCAATAGTTAAATCGGCTGGCTCTTTTCCAAAATACACCCTAGATGCTGAACGAATACCGTGTGCTCCACGTGTAAAATCAAAAATATTAAAGTACATGGTTAGTATTTCATCTTTGGTATATTGACGCTCTAAGCGAATGGCAATCACCCATTCTTTAATTTTCTGCTGTAAACGATTTACTATCCCCACTTCGTTAGGGTCTGTAAACAATTGCTTTGAAAGCTGTTGACTAATGGTACTAGCTCCTCCTTTTTTGCCCAAATAAACTGCAGCTCTAAGTGTGCCTTTGGCATCAATCCCAGCATGCCTATAGAATCGCTCATCTTCTGTAGCTACTAAAGCTTGGATCAGGTGGTCTGGCAAATCTTCAAAGTTAACTGGAGTTCTATTTTCATGAAAAAATTTCCCAACAGTTTCCCCGTCAGAACTTATTATTTCAGTTGCTAAATTTGTTTCAGGGTTTTCCAACTCTTCAAATGAAGGCATTTTACCTAAAAAACCCCAATCTGCAAGCATAAATATAAACACAATACCCAGTATTATACTGATAAATAATATCCAGAAGTAGGTTATGTACTTCCAACTACTCGTTGTTTTTTCTGTAGATTTTTTGGTCATTATTCTTGACTGTTTCTTTCAATTTCTAAACCTATACTATATACCCCCTCAAGCTTTCCAACAGGCTCAACTTCTTCAGCTTTTCTGTTGGCATGCTGAATTGAGAATTGATAATCTCCTTCTTCAAAAAACCTTACTTTCTCCTTAAAAAGCAAACGGCTTTCTTTAAAATTATTTCCTTGTCCTAATATTCTTCCATCTGGATATGCCATTTTATATTCAAGCGTATCTGCAACTATTCTACCACTAGGAAATTCCATTTTAGTTAGAAGTAACAAATTGCTAAATGGATAACTTTGATCATTTCTAATATAAATAATCAAGTCATAAACACTCAAGGAATCTTGGGGTGAAAAACTAAATTGTTTGATTGAATCTTTATGCCAATAACTTGGTGTTTCTTGATAATTTGAAAAAACCAAAGCTTCATTTTTTTGACAAGAAATAATCAGCAATAAAACTAAAATTAAAAACATTTTTTTAGTCATCTTTCTTCTTTGAAGGTCTTGGTTTATTATTTTTAGAATGGCGATTTTTAGTATTGCTATTATCCTTTGATTCATTGTTATGAGTCTTTTTCTTAGGCTTTCTATGGATACGTTTTGAATCAGACTTAGTGTTTTGTTTGTCTCGGCTTGTGTTCTTCTTTGCAGATGTATTTCGTGGCTTTCTTTTGTTATTAGGCTTTCTTTTTTTCTTACGTTTAGGTTGATCAAAACGTGTTAAACTATCTTGTCCAACTACATTTTCATAGCTCACATCAAGATTACTTGACAAAGGTTCTATTTTGTATTCCTCGAGACTTGCAGCAGTCTTACCTTGTTTTTGCAATTCAATGATTTCCAAAACACTAGCTAAATCCAATTCATGCCAGCTACTTGCTTCATTTTCATAGGCGTACCATAATTTCTTTTGAAAAATATCCACCTTTTGGCAAACTGCGAAGCCTTTTTGAGTTTCAATTTTATCTTCAAATTTTGGAAATTGTTTAACGGCATCTAAATAAGAATCTAGTTCATAATTTAAACAACATTTTAACTTTCCACATTGACCAGCTAATTTTTGAGGATTTAGTGAAAGTTGCTGATACCTAGCCGCTGAAGTTTTAACTGACCGGAAATCGGTTAGCCAAGTTGAACAGCATAATTCTCTTCCACAGGAACCAATACCACCTAATCGAGCAGCCTCTTGACGATAACCAATTTGTTTCATTTCAATACGCGTTTTGAATTCGTAAGCGTATTCTTTAATCAATTGCCTAAAATCAACTCGTTCATCTGCAGTATAATAAAAGATTACTTTTGAAGCGTCCCCTTGAAATTCTACATCACTGATTTTCATTTTCAAACCTAAGCGAATAGCAATTTCTCTTGAACGTTTTTTTACTGCTTCTTCTCGATCTCTAACACCCTGCCAAACATCGATGTCTTTTTGACTTGCTTTTCTATAGACCTTAGGAATATCATCTGCATAAGGATCCCTGTTTTTCTTTTTCATCTGTACTTTAACCAATTCACCTGTTAAAGTTACCATACCCACATCATGCCCTGGCGAAGCTTCTGTGGCAACTAGATCCCCTATGCTTAAACTTAAATCTTCTGTATTTTTAAAAAACTCTTTTCTACTATTTTTGAAGCGGATTTCTACCACATCAAAGGCTTTGGTTCCTGTAGGCAGTTCCATATTAGAAAGCCAATTAAAAACCGTTAACTTATTACAACTGTCGGTACCACAGGTCCCGTTATTTTTACATCCTTTTGGTAGTCCGTCTTTTCCATTCGAACAACTTGCACACGCCATACTGACTTCTATATATATTGAAGTGAAATACCATTGGCAAATCACTGATGATTTATTTTATTTAAAACGTAAATATATCAAAATATTACGAGCTCCTCTTGAAATCAACAAAAGAAGCATGATATATTAACCTTTCCAAGAATCTCTTAAGGTTACTGTTCGATTAAAAACTTGTAATTCTGGAGTACTATCTTGGTCAACACAAAAGTAACCTTTTCTTTGAAATTGAAATTTTTCTCCTGGCATAGCAGAAGCTAAACTTGGTTCAACGTAAGCTTCAATAACCGCTAACGAATCAGGGTTTACAAAATTCATAAAATCCTTTTCTTTATCAGCATCTGGGTCTTCCACCATAAATAAGCGGTCATACAAACGTACTTCTACCCTTTTAGCATGAGGTACAGAAACCCAATGCAGCGTACCTTTCACCTTTCTTTTTGAAGCTTCCGTGCCGCTTCCACTTTTACTGTCTTCATCATAGGTACAATGTACCTCTACAATATTTCCATCCTCGTCTTTTACGGCTTTTTCAGCTTTAATGATGTATGCATTTTTTAAACGGACTTCTTTTCCAAGTTTCAACCTAAAAAACTTGCGGTTGGCTTCTTCTCTAAAATCTTCCTTTTCAATATAAATTTCTCTTGAAAAAGGAACTTCACGATTTCCACTGTTTTCATCTTCAGGATTATTTTCTGCCGTAAGCCATTCTTCTTTTCCTTCAGGGTAATTAGTAATTACAATTTTCAATGGGTCTAAAACTCCCATAACCCGTGGAGCTGTTTTATTTAAATCTTCTCTTGCACAAAACTCTAAGTGGGCCACATCAATTCTGTTTTCACGTTTTCCAATTCCTATAGAATCAGCAAAATTTCGGATGGAAGCTGGAGTATATCCCCTTCTTCGTAATCCTGAAATAGTTGGCATTCTTGGGTCGTCCCATGACTCAACTACGCCCTCTTCAACTAATTTGAGCAATTTTCTTTTACTTACTACTGTATGACTCAAGTTTCTGCGAGCAAACTCACGCTGTTTGGGCGGAAAATCTCCTTCTTTACACACTTTTGAAATAAACCAATTGTACAATTCGCGGTGCGGTAAAAACTCTAAGGTACAGAAAGAATGGGAAATTTGCTCGATAAAATCAGATTCACCGTGCGCCCAATCGTACATTGGATATATTTTCCAATCATTGTTGGTACGGTGATGCGCTTTGTGTAAGCATCTGTACATCACTGGGTCGCGCATAAGCATATTGGGTGAGCTCATATCAATTTTAGCCCTAAGCACGTGTTCTTTTTCTTTTGTTTCGCCGTTTTTCATGGCTTCAAATAGGCGCAGATTCTCCTCTACACTTCTATTTCTAAACGGACTTTCTTTTCCAGCCTCACTAGGGGTTCCTTTTTGAAGCGCAATGGTTTCAGAGTCTTGACTATCTACATAAGCATCCCCATTTTTAATAAGCTCAACAGCCCAATCATAGAGTTGCTGAAAATAATCTGAAGCGTAGCATTCTTCAGCCCACTCAAAACCAAGCCACTTCACATCTTCTTTAATGGCCTCTACATAACGGCTTTCCTCTTTAATAGGATTAGTATCATCAAACCGTAAGTTAACGGGTGCGTTGTAGGTTAAGCCTAAACCAAAATTTAAACAGATAGAGGAAGCATGACCTATATGTAAATAGCCATTGGGCTCGGGAGGAAACCTGAATTTTAGCTGGTTTTTAGTATAATTAGACTGTAAATCTTCTTCTATAATTTGCTCAATAAAATTGAGTGATTTTTTTTCTTCTTGCATTTCCTTCAATTTCTTCTGCAAAAATACACATTAGCCAACATTAATTAAGGTTTTTTATGGTCTTTTGTTGATTGCTCTTACAACATCACTATTTCAATATAAATTTGTGTTTCAAATAGTCGGTTACTATTCTATTTTTTAAAAAAACCATGTATATTTGAAATTCATTATAAAAGCGAATAAAATGAAAAAGATAATTGCATTGTTATTGGTTGTAGGATTAGGATTTAGTTTTCAATCCTGCCAAGATGAACCTAAAAAAGACAAAAAAGAAAAAGTTAGTTCTTCTGAAACTGCAGAACTTCAGAAAAAATTCAATGAACTAATGAAAGAAAGTGTTCAGGCACATGACGAGGTGATGCCTAAGATGGGAAGCATTAATGAGCACATTTCTAAACTGGAAAGCTTAAATGCAGAAAAAGAAAATGGAGAAATTGAGGCAGCCATGGAAGAGCTAAAAAAAGGCCATGATATGATGATGAGTTGGATGAAGAGCTTTGGTAACGATTTCTCAAAAGAAGAAATTAACCAAGGCACCAAAGAAGAAGACCCTGAGTTACTAAAATCAAAAATTGAATTAGTTGAAAGTCACCATCAAAGTGCTCAAGAAATGAAGAAGCAAATTAATTCCAGTTTAGCTAGAGCTAAGGAATTATTAGATGAAGAAGTTTAAAAGTAAACAACTTCAATTTTTACAATTCAACCAAAATACCTTGTATTTTGGTTTTTTGCTTTTTTAAAGGAATTATTTATTAGCTATAAAAAAGAAAAATAATCTTTCAATGCATCTTATTATTTAGATGATTGGGTAAAAAATTAGTATTAAATACTAAATTTGCAGCCATGAAATTGAATAAAGAAATCACCCGCAGAAGAACCTTTGGAATTATCTCTCACCCAGATGCTGGAAAAACTACCTTAACTGAAAAATTACTTTTATTTGGTGGTGCCATTCAAGAAGCTGGCGCTGTAAAAAGCAGCAAAATCAAAAAAGGAGCAACTAGTGACTTTATGGAAATTGAGCGCCAACGAGGTATTTCTGTTGCTACTTCGGTGTTGGGTTTTGAATACAAAGAAATCAAAATTAATATTTTAGACACACCTGGTCACAAAGACTTTGCTGAAGACACCTTTAGAACGCTAACTGCCGTAGATAGCGTTATTGTGGTTATTGATGTAGCCAAGGGTGTTGAAGAGCAAACCGAGAAACTTGTAGAAGTTTGTAGGATGCGTAAAATACCTATGATTGTTTTTATCAACAAACTTGACCGCGAAGGAAAAGATGCCTTTGAGTTATTGGACGAAATTGAACAAAAACTCAATTTAAAAGTCACACCGCTAAGTTTCCCGATAGGAATGGGCTATGATTTTAAGGGGATTTATAATATTTGGGAAAAAAATGTAAACCTATTTACAGGTGACCCTAGAAAAGATATTGAAGAAACTATTGAAATAGCTGATTTAGAAAATCCAGAATTAGATGAGCTAATAGGGGCTGAAGCGGCTGATAATCTTCGCGAAGAATTAGAGTTAACAGAAGGTGTATACCCAGAATTCAATAGACTAGATTATGTAAACGGAGATTTGCAACCTGTATTTTTTGGTTCGGCTTTAAATAATTTTGGAGTGCGTGAGCTTTTGGATTGTTTTGTTGACATTGCTCCCTCGCCATTACCAAAAATGAGTGATGTTAGAGAAGTTAAACCTACAGAAGATGAATTTACTGGGTTTGTGTTTAAAATCCATGCAAATATGGACCCTAAACACAGAGACCGATTAGCTTTTGTGAAAATTGTTTCAGGAAAATTTGAACGCAATCAGCCCTATTTGCATGTTAGACAAGGTAAAAAACTTAAGTTTTCAAGTCCAAATGCTTTTTTTGCTGAAAAGAAACAAATAGTTGATGAAATGTTTCCAGGCGATATTGTAGGTTTACATGACACTGGAAATTTCAAAATTGGAGATACATTAACCCAAGGCGAAAAACTGAATTATAGAGGTATCCCTAATTTTTCTCCTGAACATTTTAGGTACATCAACAATGCAGACCCTATGAAATCAAAACAATTGAATAAGGGAATTTCTCAGTTGATGGATGAAGGTGTGGCACAACTGTTTACCTTGGATTTAAATGGACGTAAAATTATTGGTACAGTTGGAGCACTGCAATACGAAGTAATTCAATACCGATTGGAGCATGAATATGGGGCCAAGTGTTCTTACGAAAACATCAACGTACACAAGGCTTGCTGGGTTGAATCAGAAGATGAAAAAAGTGAAGAGTACAAAGAATTTAAACGTGTAAAGTCTAAATATTTAGCGAAAGACAAGCAAAACCAAGTTGTTTTTTTAGCAGATTCTGCTTTCTCTTTGCAAATGACTCAACAAAAATACCCAAGTATTAAGTTTCATTTTACTTCAGAATTTTAATCAGTAAATAAGCCTCCTAATTGGAGGCTTATTTTATGAAAAAAATTTTATTACAAAGTAAAACGATTTTATACAAAGTTTGATTACCGCTCAAAAAAGGCTTCTAGTTCTTTTAAAGTTTCTTCATTTTTTTGAAGGTCTTTTTGAATTTCACCCTTTTCTATGGCAACAATTCGTTCACAAACATCTGTTACATGAAGTAAATCATGACTAGAAATTAAAATAGTTACTTGCTCTTCTTCAGAAAGTTGTTTCAATAGTTTTTTGAGTTTTATTTGTGTGGTAGGATCTAAATTTGCAAAAGGTTCATCTAGAATAATAACTTCAGGATTTCCAATTAAAGCAGCTACAATTCCTGCCTTCTTCTGATTTCCCTTAGATAAATCTCTCAAATATTTCTTCTGATTCAAAATTTCGCCATGGAAAAACTCTTCAAAAGGGACTAAAAATTCGTCTACTTCTTTTTTGTTTACCCCCCTTAAATCGCCAATAAAGTAGAAATATTCTTCCGCAGTAAGGTAACCGATTAAAAAGGATTCATCAATAAAAGCAGAAGTCCATGGTTTCCAGTCTTCGCTTTTGTGAACAGCTACATTGTTATTTGTTATTTGACCAGATGTAGGCTCAATTAAGTCCAGCAAAAGCGAAAATAAAGTAGTTTTTCCTGCTCCATTATTCCCTACTAGTCCAAAACTTTGTCCTTTTGGAACAGATAATTCTGGTATATTAAGTACTTCTGCTTCTTTATAGGATTTGCTAATGTTTTCAATAGTAATCATAAAAATAGGTTTTATTGTTTTTCAGAAAATGCGGCTATGGTTTTGTACTTTCCTTGTTGGTAAGTATTTTCTATAAATTTCATCAATGGTTTTTTAATTAGAATACCTAAAACCCCTGTTCCCGCAAGACCAATTAATCCAGCCTTAAAACCCAAGAAGTAGTAAGGAACAAAAAAAACTAAAATGGGAAGTAGCATTTTAGGCAAACCAATAAGAAATTGAGTTAAATTAAAGCCTTGGGTGTTTTCAAAAGCTTTTGCCTTTACATTTAATTGAATAGGTACACGGTTTAAAGCACCACCATATAAGGTGATGAATGAATTCATACCAATATTAAAAATCCCCCCGGCAAGAATAATTGCGTAAATTTTTGTGCCAAAATAAATGTATGGAACACTTAAAATACTAGCAATGATGCATCCAGAGCAAATGAGTAGCCACTTGGACTCTAAGTATTGCTTATAAGGAATATTTTGGCTCATCATTAGTTTATAATATTCGCTATCCCAAGAAGGAACATAAGCTCCAAAAGTAATTAAGAAGCCTCCTGTCACAAAAATACCAGCAAATACGGTAATCCATTCTTTATCGGCATACACATCCTGAGTAAAGAAAAACAATCCGTAAAAAAGAAAGAAAACCGCTGTAAGTAGCACTTGTTTTGGTCTAACATTTCGCCAAACCATACGAACATCATTTTTTAGAAATGGAGCTATAGAGCCAAATTGATTTAAGAAATTCAGTTCCTTAGTTTCTACTTTGGTCTTCTTTTTACCAACTACACCATCTAAACTAAATTGTTTAACTATGTAAATGTAATTTAATTTATAAACCAAGAATAAAATCATAAGGGGAATAACAAACGTCCAACTTTGTGTATACAAAGGGTAGAATATAGTTGAAGATATACTTTCAAAATCAACAAGCCCAAACTTATTAGCTCCAATACTTAAGGCTATAAATGCAAGTAAAGAATAAAAATAAGTGTTGTTTTTATTGATGAGGAAATTGATAAAGTTTAAGGATATACTGATAACAAGCATACTCAAAAGCCAAACTAAAACACTACCAATTGAATACTCATTAATCATCAGAATTGCACTAAATGGCACAAAAAACAATAAGGGATATAAATTGAAAAATGAAAATAAACTTTTTCCTAATAGGTAATGCACTACTTTGTTTTTGGGAATAGGCATAACCATAAGCGGCTTAATATTCATCACAGGAAGTTGTTGCCAAAAAAAACGAACAGCTAAATCGGTTACTATCCAAAATATAAGGTAAGCACTAAGAAACTCTACAGGTTCTACGTCAGGAAGCTCCTTTTTAACGATATAATAAAAGCTTCCTCCCAAAATTACAGCAATAGCCGCAAAGTAAAGGAATAAGAAAATCATCAATATTTTGATTCCAAGACTTTTAGCAAAATACGCTGAACGAGTAAATTGTTTCCATTCAAGAAATAGGAATTTTGATACCATTTTTAAAATTTATTTAGTTAGTAGTTAAATCATTTACAATGTTACATGAAATTTTTAATTTTATTAATGATGAAAAACTATTTTTTGTGGTCAATGAAAATACACTTTAGTAACTTTACCACAAATTTTATTTATAATGCTTCAATTAACTTATCAAGATAAGCTCATAGAATGTGGCACCGATGAGGCTGGTAGAGGTTGCCTTGCAGGTCCTGTAACAGCCGCAGCAGTTATTTTACCGAAGAAATTTAAAAATAAATGGTTAGACGATTCAAAAAAAATTAGTTTAAACAAAAGAAACGAACTCAAAGAAATTATCTTAAATGAAGCTATAACTTACGGAATAGCTCATGTGGATTGGGAAGAAATAGATAAAATCAATATTTTGCAAGCTTCAATTCAAGCTATGCAAAGAAGTATATCTCAATTAAATCCAACGCCCGAATTCATAGCTGTTGATGGAAATAAATTCAAATCCTATAAAAGCATACCCCATCAATGTATAGTAAAAGGCGATGGGAAATATTTAAACATTGCCGCTGCTTCTATTCTAGCAAAGACTGCTCGGGATGAATTTATGAAAGAAATTCATAAAGAGTTTCCTGATTACCAATGGAATAAAAACAAAGGTTATCCTACAAAAAGACACCGAGAAGCAATAAAAACCTATGGAATAACTCCCTATCATAGAAAAAGTTTTCGATTACTTCCAGAGCAACTTTCTTTAAATTTTTGACTTAAATTTGCAAAAAACAATCTTTATGTTTCCAAGGAAAATAATTCTATTTATATACTTTTTAACATTCTTTTGGAGCTGTACTAAAGTTTCTGAAGAACAACTTCAAAATAGCTTTGATTATGTTCCCGAAAACACTAATCTTATCATTGAGAGTAAAGACTTTTCAGGAATTGAAAACATACTTAATCAAAACAGTATTTTTGAAAACACCCACCTCAATGAACACGAATTATTCAATAGAATAAATAGTGTAGTCAATTATATTCCAAACTCAAGTGGGTTATTGAATTTTTCAGAACTTGGAGGGAAAAATTACTTTTTGACTTTTATAGAAAATAAAAAAGCTACTGACTTTAAATTAGAAAAAACCAATATAAAAGATTCTGTTGTCTATGAGCAAAAGAAAATCTACTATTTGAATACTGAAAAGGAGTTATTTTTTACTCAGCTCAACAACTTAAATATTTTCAGTGAGTCTAAATTAATTATTGAAAACTGCATCAGAAATTACACCTATGGAATTGAACAAAAAATTGATTTTAACCAACTAAGGAAAGGGGTAAATTCAAGCTCACCTTCTGTCTATTTCAATTCGAATGATTTTTTAGAATTAACTGCATTAGGGTTTCACCCTAAACAATTTCCAATTTTTAAAAATTTATTTGGCTGGTCAGCATTCGATTTAAAATTTACATCACAACACATCCGTTTAAGCGGGGCTTATCCTTTTTCAAATGAAGATCAATTTCAACTCCAATTACTCACTCATCAAGAAGCCTTTGAAACTCAAATGCATGCCTTTATGCCCATGAATGCACTTGGTGCTGAGAGTTACGGAATCCATGATTTGAAAGCATTTATTCAGGACAAAAAAAAGCTAAGGTTATCCACTAAAGAAAATTATTCTCCATATTTGGAAGACGTTATTGAAATTGGAAAGATTCATTGGAAAAATCATGATGCCTTATTTTTTCAATCTTCCAATCCAACTAAAACCTTACAAATATTGATTGGCGATAAAAATCATGAAAAAAAATTTAGAAATCAAAAAATATACACATCCTCCTTCGATGAAAATATTTTCAGTATTTATAGCCCTCTAATTGCCTACGCTACGCCTAACTATTTTACGCAACTGGAAGAGTATTTCATTTTTACTGAGAACATAGACCATTTGGAAGAGATCATTATCACCTATCAGAATCAAACAGGATTAAAATACAATTCTGCTTTTCAAAAAACTCAAGCTGCTGTAAGCAAAAAACAGCATGCTTTCATGGTAGGTATCAATAAAAATTTATCCAAACATTTGGGTGATTTTCTAAAACCAACTTCAAAATCATTGAATAATCAATTAAATTTTGAAGATTTTGAAGTGGGTATTTTTCAAGTAAATATGAAGTCTAATTTTGCTTATTTAAATATTGAAATACAACAACCCTCTTCTGCTTCATCAGAGAAAAAAGCATATTTAGCCAAGCGAATTAAACCAACTAGCCAGATAGCAACACCACCACAGTTTTTCACCAACTGGCGAACAAGAAAAAAAGAGATTGTTTTTCAAGATGAAGAAAACAAACTTAATATGTTGGATACCGATGGAGGGCTAATTTGGTCTAAGGCTCTTGATGAAAGAATTTTAGGAGATTTAGAAGAAATTGATATCTACAAGAACACTCGAATACAACTTCTAGCAAGTACTCCTTCTCAGTTATTTCTACTAGATAAAGCGGGGAATAACGTAAAACCTTTTCCCTATCAATGGAAAGAAGCAGCCACCCAAAAAACAGCTGTTTTTGATTACGATAATTTAGGAAAATATAGGTTTTTTACGGCTATCGAAAACAAACTTAACCTAAAAGACAGGAACACTAAATCAATTTCTGGATTTACCTTCAAACCTACCAAAAGTGATTTAGCAAGTCCGCCTAAACATTTTAGCATCAATAACAAGGATTACTTACTAATTAAAGAGCAAAACAATCAACTACACATAGTAGATCGAACAGGTAAACAGCGGGTAAAATTTTCTACAGACGTAGAGTTTTCAAATCAAGATTGGTTTTTATATGACAATCAGTTTACTTCCACCACCACGCATGGTGAATTGGTGCAAATTAGTCCATCTGGTGAAGTGAAAATCAGCAATCCTAAATTTGAGTCTTCACATTTTATCAATGCAAAAAACAAAGTTTTGGTTGTTCTATCAGAGAATGAATTGCATATTAATGAAAAAATAAAGAAACTTGATTACGGGATGTATACTGCTCCACAAATCTTTGAATTTGGAGAGGATACGTATATCAGCATTACAGACAAGCAGGCCAATAAGGTTTATTTATTTAATGAGCATGGTGAACTATTGCCTAGCTTTCCAGTTTTTGGTTCCTCAAAAGTTGACCTCTATAAAGATGCTAATCAAAAAATAAACTTACTAGTTCAAGGTGAGGGAAATTCGATATTGATTTATATGTATTAAAAGTTTTAAATCAATTTAGAAATCTAAGTAATTGAGGTGAAATTGATGAAAATCTGAGTTATGTTTTTGTAGCAAACAATTTAAAACATCAAGCTTTGTGTTGGTATAAAATTGAATTTCTGGCGTAGATTGACTTTTATTAAGTAGTTGATATCTTTCAAGTATTCTTTTGGTTTGTTTTGCTACAGCAAATCCGGAATCTATGATTTTTACACTTGGAAGAAACTCTTTGATCAATGGAATTAGGTATGGATAGTGGGTACAGCCTAATACTAAAGAGTCTATTTCTTGCTTTTTAAATTCGTTGATATGTTTAAAAAAATAAGATTTAAATTCTGTTGTATTCAGTAGATCATTTTCTATTGCTTCAACTAGTTTTTTACCCTCAATTTCAGTCACTTTAATATCTTTATTTACATATTTTTTAAAAGTACTGGAAAAGAGTTTGCTAGAAAGTGTTCCTTTAGTAGCTAAAATTCCAATTTTGTTGTTTTTAGTTTGTAAGGTAGCTGGTTTTATGGCGGGTTCAATTCCAATAAAAGGAAGAGCATAATTTTCCCTAAGTACATGAATAGCATTAGTGGTTGCAGTATTGCAAGCAACTACAATTAATTTACACTGATTTTTAATGAGTAAATCTGTATTTTTGATACTCAGATCTATAATGCGTTGCGAGGACTTTTCTCCGTAAGGAGCATTTTTACTATCGGCTAAGTAGATCACATTTTCATGAGGCAAAAGTTGGTGTACTTCTTTAAAAATAGAAGTACCTCCTACACCTGAATCAAAAAAACCAATTGGATTTTTCACACTTACCTAAATAAAAAAGCTGTTCAAATTTAATCATTTGAACAGCTTAAAAAAGTATTAGTTAATATTTTAATTTTTAAGGGCTGCTTTTACATCATTTATCAAGTCATCTCCATCAGCCATTAGAACTCCTCCACCCACAGAAGAATCAAGAACGTAATCATAGCCTTTTTCTCTTGCTACTTCTTGGATTACTTCTCTAGCTTTTTCTAGAACGGGTCTTAAAAGACTTTCTCTTTTTCGTTGAAGGTCTTGTTGAGCATCCTGACTAAACTCAGAAATACTTTGTTGCATTTCTTGCATTTTCATTGCTCTACGCTGATTTTCTTCTTCTGTCTTAGAATCTGCTTCTGCTTGGTAACGCTCACTTGTTTTTTGCGCTTCCTTCATCATGTCATCAATCTGATCTCTATAGCTTTTCTCAATTTTTTGGATTTCATTTTGTGCTTGCTTATAGGCATCCATTGTTTCTATTAACTCCTGAGAGTCAACATGGGCAATCTTAGATTGCGCTGTCATAAAGTTAGTAGCTCCAATAAACAAAAGGAAAGCTATGCTAAATAATTTAATTCTGTTCATTTTTTTTGATTTAGTAGTTATTTGTATTAGTTATTTTCTCTTGCATTTTTAATTGAATCTCGCTTTTTTTGCTGTTCTTCTCTTTGCTTTTTAATTTGTTCTCTTCGTTGAGCAAATTCAGCTTCTCTAGCTGCTTTTATAGAATCACGACGTTGAGCTCTTTCATCCAATTGTTGTTCTCTGTCACGTTCTCTTTGAGCTATTTTTTCTTCTTCTTCTTTTTTACGTTTTTCATCTTCTTCAGCATCTTTCACAGATTTGTATTCTCCTCCAAACAATTCATCTTCATCATCTTTACCTTGTAACTGATCCTGTCTAGCGTTTCGCTTAATTAATTTAAGGACTATTTCACTTAAATCATGCCTTCTAGCAGAAAAAAGCAACAAAGCATCAGCCGAATTCTCAAAGATAAAATCATATCCTCTATTTTCACCAATTTCTTGAATTGCATTAAAAACTTGGTCTTGAATAGGGATTATAATCTGTCTTTTTTGGGTCATTAACTCCCCCCCTACACCAAATTTTTCATCTTGAAATTCAAACATTTTATCGGTTAAATATTCAATTTCTTCTTCCTTTTCTTCGATTAACTCTGGGGTTAAGAGCGGTCTTTCGTTCTCTAATTCCTCTTTTAAGTTATCGATTTCACTTTTTTTCTTGGCTAGATCAGAAGACCATTTTTGTGCCTTCATATCTACCATTTCCATAGACTGCTTGAATTCAGGGACATTTTCCATGATGTATTCCATGTCTATGTATCCAATTCTCAAACCTCTTTGAGCATGTAAAGTTAAATTAATTAAACAAAAAACAAATAATATGCTTAATTTTTTACTTACTAACATATGTATATTAAAAACCATGCCAAACTAAAATTGTTGACCAATAATAAAATGAGTTTCCCATCCATTAGGACCTGTATTACTACCAGGAACAGGATCAAAACCGTATCCAAAGTCAATACCAAGCAATCCAAATTGCGGCATAAAAATTCTCAATCCAGCACCTGCTGATCTACTTAAATCAAAAGGTGAATAATTATCAAAAGAGTCAAACGCACTACCTGCTTCAAAGAAGGTTAATCCAAAAATTGAGGCACTTGGGTTAAGTGTTATGGGATACCTTAACTCTAATGTAAATTTGTTATAAATGGTAGCACCATCATTAAAACTTTCTTGAGTAATTTCAGTTCTTCTTCGCGGAATTATAGATTGGTTAGGATAACCCCTTAGTGCAATAATTTCTCTACCGTCCATGGCAAAACCAGCTAAACCATCACCTCCAACAAAGAATCGTTCAAATGGTGGTACACCTCGGTCGTTATTATAAGCTCCTAAGAAACCAAATTCAATGTTTTTCCTTAACACCAAATCACCTACTAATTTATTAAACCACTCGCCTTGAAATTTTACTTTATAAAATTCTAGCCAATCAAAACGCTGTTGGTCTATTCTAGCCAGCGTTTCGTCATCATTTTGCTCTAAGGCAATATCCCGCTCCTGTCTCAATGCGCGGTAATCTATCCCATTAAACAAAGAATAAGGAGGGGTTAACTTAGCTGAGATATTAAAACGTGACCCAGATTTAGGAAAAACAGGATTACAACAGGTGTTATCTCTCCTTAAGGCAAAAGTTACCGACAAGTTGTTAGAGTATCCATCAGGAAACCTAAATAAACCAACATTATAATTGCTCAAATTAAAGTGCTGAAAACCTACGTTTGCCGAAAGGAAGAAATATTCATCTGGGATTCTTAATTGCTTTCCTAAACCAACATTTATACCTGTAATAGAAAACCTTCTACTATTATCTGCTCGCATTGTAAATGGATCAAATAGGAATTGTTGCGTCTGCGAAAGTGAAACCGATAGTTGAACTGGTTTCCTTCCTCCCAACCAAGGCTCTACAAAAGTTAAACTATAGTTTCTAAAGGCAATACTTGCTTGAGCTCTTAATGAAAGCTGTTGACCATCACCCATTGGAAGCGGTTTCCACGAATCTTTATCGCCAATTCCTCTAAGCGAGAAGTTATTAAAGCTCAATCCTAAGGTTCCTATGAAGCCACCGCCACCATAACCACCTTGCAATTGAATTTGACTAGCTCCTTGTTCTTCTACTTCAAACTCAACATCAACTGTTCCTGAGGCGGGATCTACATTTTTTAAATCTGGACGAATTCCTTCAGGGTTAAAATAACCTAGCTGAGAAAGCTCTCTTGCTGTACGCATAATGGCCTGCTTACTGTATTGTTCTCCGGGAAACGTTCTAACATTTCTATAAGCCACATGATCATGGGTTCGGTCATTTCCTTTTACAGTAACATTGTTAAAGTAAGCAATTTTACCTTCATTGATTCGGATCTCAAAATCGATAGTATCATTGTATACTTTGGTTTCTACTGGCATTACACGAGAAAACAAGTAACCATTATCCTGATATAAATCAGTGATATTTTCTTTTTGCTTAGGCCCGCCTGTTATTTTTTCATCCAACAGAGGTCCATTATATGGGTCGCCTTTCCTTATTGCCAACAAACGCATCAATTCTTCATCAGAATATACGCTGTTCCCTAAAAAAGTAACCTCTCCAAAATAATATTGATTACCTTCTTTTACTTCTAATTGAACCTCAACGGTTTTATCTGAGGTTGGAAACATGGTATCTGAAACAATACGTGCATCTCTATAGCCTCGCTCTTTCAGTTTATCAACTATTCTAGCCTTATCTTCTCTAAAATCTTCGGGAATGAATTTGGAACGCTTAAAAATTCGGAAAGGATTTTTTTGTTTGGTGTTTTTCATAAACTTTCTAATCTTTCGATCAGAAAAAGCCTCATTTCCATCCACTTTTATATCAGATACCTTAACCTTTTCGCCTTTTTTGATATTAATAACCATATCCTCACCCAGCACATTATCTAAACTATCCCTAACTTCGCGCGTACTAATAATTGGCTCAACATTCAAAAAGCCTTTTTTTCTATATTTATTTTTAATGGCATTTTTAGTATTGGCTAAATAGCTTTCGGTAAGCTTAGTTCCTTTCTTGAGCTTTAATTCTTTAGCAAGCTCTTCTTGTTTTCGCTTTTTAATTCCCCTAATTTTGATTTCGTTTAGTTTAGGAACTTCATTAATTTCTAATTCTAAGTCAATCACATTGCCTTCAATGTTATCAATATAGAAGTTAATATCACTAAAAAGACCCAGGTCCCAAAGCTTGTTAATTACTGACCCAAGGCGTTCCCCTGGAACATAAATCTCCTCTCCTTTCTTAAGACCTGTAAAAGCAATTACAGTTGTTTCGTTATATGTAGTTGAGCCCGTAACAGTAATTTTGCCTAAGATGTATTTATTGGCATCACCAATTCTTTTATCTTGCGCAAAAACACTTATATGAATAAGTAGCAGCAGGAAAAGGCTTACTCTTCTAAGGGTAAACATGTAACTATAGCTGTTCACTTGTCTTTCCAAATCTTCTTTCTCTTTTTTGGTAATTATAAATTGCATCAAAAAGATGTTCTTTTCTAAAATCAGGCCATAAGACATCACAAAAGTAAAGTTCAGCATAGGCAATCTGCCAAAGCAAAAAGTTACTAATGCGCTGCTCTCCACTTGTTCTTATCAATAAATCTACGTCTGGCATATCAAAGGTATACAGGTGTTGATTGATTAATGCATCTGTAATCTCATCTAATTTTAGTTGATTATTTTTTACTTTTTCACTAATTCGCCGCACCATACGCTTTATTTCTTCACGGGAGCCATAACTCAAAGCAAGCGTCAAAGTCATATGCGTATTGGCTTGAGTTTTTTGAATAACTTCCTCTAATTCTGCTCTTGCCTTATCAGGTAAAGTGCTCAAATTTCCAACGGAGTTAAGACGAATATTATTTTTTTGAAGGGTAGGCAATTCCTTTTTTAAAGAGCTCACCAACAACTTCATTAGTGTTTTTACTTCAAATTTAGGGCGGTTCCAATTTTCCGTTGAAAATGCAAAAAGAGTTAAATTCTTCACTCCTATTTCTGCACTAAACTCTACTGCTTCTCTAACTGCAATAGTTCCTTTTTCATGACCAGCCACACGCAGCAAACCTTGTTTTTTAGCCCAACGACCATTACCGTCCATAATAATGGCAATATGCTCAGGGATTTTATTTTCAATTAATTGCTTTTTCATTAAAAATTACAATAACAAGGTTTTCTACCAAATGAGTAGGTCAACACTAAACCTGCAAACATATACCAATCATTTGTATTAGCATTACCAAATTCGGGGAAATTATTATCTCCAATTTCTCGAGGTGCACTTCCATCTAAGTTATCTGTAAACGTATAGCGCGCACCAAATTCACCAGCAATAACAAAATGATCACCAATATTGATTTTAGCTCCTATTACCATAGGGATAGCAAAATTATTATTTCGCCCTCCACGAACCAAATTATTTCCTTGAACAAAATGATGATAACTCAAGAAAAAGGTAGGCCCTGTATACAAATAAGGAACAAATTCTGATTTATGATTATGTGGATCCCAGTCCCAAAATAAGTATTCTATACCTACTGAAAACTCATCTATTTCTGTGTTAAATCGATACCCCCTTGAGATTTTTGCATTGCTGTCTGAACGTAAGTCATCATCAAAAGTTCTTAAACGCATGTAGGAAAATCGAAATGCATGACGGTTACTCCTATTCCATTTGAAAATAGCCCCTAAACTTCCTTTACTTCTATGTAAATAGTCTTGTGGATTCATAAAAGAGGTTGAACCAACATCACCAGAGAAATTAGTTCCACCTATCATTAAACCAACTTCATAGGTTTGCGAATGCGTAAATCCAAATGTCAAAAGCCCAATAATTGCTATTAACCTATATTTCATATAATTTTCAAAAGGGTGCAAATATAATAATTATAGATTGCCCTACTGTTTTTTTGTTTAAAATCGAATGATTATTTCTACTAAAATCATTAACTAAACTAAAAACGATAGGAAGTCTGGTTTATTTTATTGAATTAGTTCAATGTGAAAATTTGTAAAATTAATTTATTGTTTAAGGTTTCTACTGTCTTCTCCCCAGAGTAATTTTTTGCGAAGCGTTTGTAAAAAGCTATCGGATGCTAGACTAACTAAGCGAATTGAAAATTCAGCACGTTTTACATTTACTTCTGTTGAAGCAGGTACCGTATAAACTTTTGAATCTACGGAGACTAAAAAGTCATTTTCTCGAGTAATTACCTTGAACTTGGTTTGTTGTTGATCTGGAAAAACCAAAGGTCTTGCATTTAGGTTGTGGGGGGAAATGGGAGTTAAAACAAAGGAATTATTTTCAGGAGTAATTACAGGCCCTCCACAACTTAACGAATATCCTGTTGAACCTGTTGGCGTTGAAAGAATTATTCCATCCGACCAATAAGCGTTTAAAAACTCGTCATTAAGCCAAGTTTCTACGGTAATCATAGAAGTAGTATTTCTTCTAGAAATAGCCATTTCATTTAAGGCATAACAATGCGAAGGAAAATCTTTTGCAGAAGTGGTTATTTCTAAAAGACTTCGCTTAGAGATAGTATATTTTTTAGCTAAAATTTCATTGATGGCAGGCTGGATTTCTTCCTTGTGTATACTGGCCAAAAAACCTAATCTACCTGTGTTAATCCCAACAATAGGAATAGGCAAGTGCTTTACAAAATCTACTGCCGTTAAGATTGTACCATCTCCTCCTAAGGAGAAAAACAAATCATAGGTTTCATCTAGTTCCTTAAATAATTTGTATTGATTAGGACTTGTAAGAATTTCTTTTTCCAACATCATTTGGTAATAATGATGCTCTATAAAAACTTGTATGTCTGGCAAGTTTAAAGATGCTAATAATTGCTGCACATACTTCCCAGAATCGGGATAGAAAAATTGACCAAAAACCGCAACTTTCATGACTTAGATATTAAGGTATTTGTCAAAATAAGCCGAATTATCTTTTAGGTTTTCAGAGTGTAAGTCGTTTTCATGAGCAGATAAAATTTCATAATCGTATCTTCTAAGTGCCTGCAAAACTTCATTCATTCCATTATGGTCTATTCGTAAAACTAATTCTATCATCTCATCATCTACGTGAGAAGTATAAATACCTAGTATTTTAGCATTCTGACTTTCCACTACTTGCGCAATTTCTGAATAAGTAAAATCAACACGTTTTTTTCGTAAACGTATTTCCTCTCCCCTAAAATTTAAAAAAGGTAAGTCTCCAAAATTGGAAAGAAAATCGCATAAATGCACCACTCCTACAATGTTTTCTTCATCGTTTAGAATAGGTAAAAGGTCGGTTTCATTAGTAGCAAAAGCAGCCAACAAGTGCAAATCGGAAGCCTCTGCAGGAACAGCAAACTTACGAATTAAATAAGCATGGTCGCTCAACTTGTCGTTGAGAGAGATGCCCTCTAAATCTTCCATGGATATGCACCCCAAGAACTTCTCACCATCTAAAACCGGTAAATTTTTCTGAAAGTAATCTATAGCAAATCCATGAAGCTTTGCTACTTCATCAGCTAACTGAAAGTAGGAAAATTTAGTTTCTACAATATCATTTACACGCATACTCATATTTAATTAACGCAAAGTAATAATTTTAGTTTGAAGCAGCTTTATTATTGTTTAAATTTATGATTCAAAAAATGGTAAAACATTTGTGCTGATATTTAAAAAATCGATTTTGTGGTAATTTGAATCACATTTCAGGTTAGAAATAAGTTGAACCATCTAAAAAAATAAACTCAAGCTTATGAATTCAACTAAATCTTTATCTTTACCCGGATGAATGGCGTTGATATTTTTATTGGTGTACTCTTAGCCTATGGCCTATTTAGGGGTTTTCAAAAGGGATTGATTTTAGAATTAACGTCCTTATTGGCTTTGTTATTTGGCTTAATCGGAGCCTTTACATTTTCAGATTATACCGCTACCTACTTGCTTGATTGGCTTAAATGGGAACAAGAATATATTCAAATTACCGCTTTTGTACTTACCTTTTTAGGAATAGTAATCACCATTACTCTTCTAGGAAAAATAATCACAAAGCTAGCTAAAGCTATTGCGTTAGGAGGTATAAACAAAATTTTGGGGGGTGTTTTTGGCGGCACAAAAATGCTGCTGATTGTTGTATTTTTAATGTTGATTTTTAAGGCTTTGAATGCGGGAACTGACTGGTTTGAAAAAGAACAACTTTATCAATCTAAAGCCTATGCTTTCTTGGATGGACAATTAATTACCTATTTACCTGATTTAATTGATTACGCTAAAGAAAAGGAAATCATTTCTGATGAGATTGAAGTGATTTTGAAGTGATGAAGCTGGGTTGTGGGGTTCGCAAGGCTCACCGTTGTTGGTTGTCTAGCTCGTTAAACTCGCTGTTGTGCGTTGACGGTTGTCGGTTGGCGGTTGACGGTTGTAGTGGTGAGTAAACTCACCGTTTACGGTTTTCGGTTGCCCCGTAGCGCATTGCTAACGGGATTGATCCCCTAAGCTATCTAAATAGATAGAGTGGGCAGGCGATTACGAAATTAAAATTTCTATCTCATTGAATCGGGTGGTGGTTTTCTTCCCGAATCGCTACACTCTCGGGATTAAACCACTAGATAGAGTGGGTAGGCAAGCTAAAGTTTGTTTACACAAGAGGAAGATTCCTGATAATTTTCTTTGGAAACTTTCTGAAATAACGAGGCAATAAGGAATGCCGTATGGTATAAAGACAAGTCTGTGTTTGTCATACCTTTTTCAATAGCTATCGGAATGAGGTATCCTGTTTTAGTATTTACGTGCTGCTTTACTCTTCCTAAATTAAAAACCCTCACAACATTTTTTGCAAGGGTTTTTTATTTTTAGGCAACATAATTTCTTAATGGAACTTAATTGGCTT
>PXFS01000020.1 GCA_003564185.1 Flavobacteriaceae bacterium | reverse complement strand
GTGAGCTATCGAAAGCAGGTGACCAAGTTCCCTCCACGCTATTATCAGAAACAAGCGGTAAGTCTACCTCTTCGCCTTCACAGATTTCAGTTGGAAGTGAAAATTCAGGAGTAAGGTCGGATAGATTATCTCCGTTTATTATCCAACCTCTATTATCAATAAGGTTATCACGTGCGCTTACAGCATCGTTGGTATAACTCATATTTTGAGCTCCTAATTCTATATCATTTGGAGTATTAGGATTATTATTCCAACCAATAAGAATTGCGGAATAGTTAGTACAATCTATCCCACTATTATTAAGCATCTGGCACATTCCAGGGTCAAGAACACTGGTACAAGGTCCTGTTGTGACTGAACTCAAATCCCAATTTCCAATATTTTGATTGAAGTTAGAAGCTAAATTAAACATACGACGCATATTTTCAATGTTTGAAGTATCCCAATTTTCAAGTGGTTGATTGAAACTGCTTGCATTTGAAAAGGTATGATCGGCTACTGTTACACTCGAGGTATTCCAAGAATTTATCGAATCACTCCCTCCATTATTAAAACTTGATGCATTTTGAAATGTATTGCGTAAGCTTGTGACATTTGAAATGTTCCAATTACCAATGTTTTGATCAAAACTAGATGCACTACTAAATAAATTCTGAAAATCCGTTGCATTTGAAGTATCCCAGTTTCCAATGGGTTGATTAAAAACAAAAGCACTCGAAAACATTCCAGACATACTTGTTAGACTAGAAGTATCCCAGTTGCCAATAGGTTGATTGAAATTCTCGGCATGCCTAAACATTCGCACAAATGTTATAACACTTGAAGTATTCCAATTATTAATAGAGTTACTACCTCCATTATTGAAAAGGGTTGCATGTTCAAACATGCTCCTAAAATTTGTTACATTTTCTGTATTCCAATTGCCAATATTTTGATCAAAATTTATTGCGTACAGAAACATATTGAACATAGTTGTAACATTTCCTGTATTCCAATTTCCAATAGGTTGATTGAAGTTGGTAGCGTTATCAAACATGCTTTGCATATTGTTAACATTTGCAGTATTCCAATTTCCGATAGGTTGGTTAAATTCAGATGCATTTTGAAACATTCTTAAAAATGTTGTAGCATTCGAGGTATCCCAATTATTAATTGAATTGCTGTTAGCGTTATTAAAACTGCTAGCAAATCTGAACATTTGCGTAAATTCAATTGCATTAGACGTATTCCATCCACCAATATCTTGATTAAAGTTTACGGCATTTTGAAACATATTGGTAAAAGTGGTTACATTTTCTGTATCCCAATTGCCTAAGGGTTGATTAAATTGAGATGCACTTGAAAACATTCCCGACATGCTTGTTGCATTTGAAGTAATCCAGTTACCAAGAGGCTGATTGAAATTCTGAGTAAAAGCAAACATTCGTGTAAATAACATAACATTCGAAGTATTCCAGTTGTTAATTGAGTTACTCCCTCCATTATTAAAAAGGCTTGCATTATCAAACATTCTTGCGAAATTAGTCACATTTGCGGTATTCCAATTACCAATATTTTGATCAAAACTAGATGCATTCAAAAACATATTTTCCATATTTATAACACTTCCAGTATCCCAATTCCCAATAGGTTGGTTAAAGTTAGTAGCATTTTGAAACATACCTCTAACTAAAACCAAATTCTCTGTATTCCAATCCCAATTAGCGTCAACCCCAGTCAACGATTCACAGGATCTAAACATATCTCTACAATTAGTTACCGAGCTTAAATCTGGCGTATCAGTTGCTATAACATCTAAATTTACACAACCATAGAAAGCAGATTCCATGCTTTGCCACTCTATTGTTCCCCATTGGGTGATAAGTTGTAATTTTTCTACATCCTCAAAGCCAGGGGTCATAAAAATTCTCGGAAAGTCGCCATCGATTTCAATTCGGTATTCCGTAGATTGATTTAAACCTGTAATAATAGCATTACCAGTTTGGTTTAGTAAAATACCATTGTTCATTGGGTTACTTACCTCTTCCCAGTAAACGTCATAATCATAGCCAACGCCAATTGTAGGAATAGAAATACTTGTAGATTCTAGTGTATTCCAATGCGTTATAAAATTATCAGCAGAACCAGGAGTTACCTGAGCAAAAGACGTAAGAGAAAAAAGAAAAAGTAATATTGTAACAAGCCTTTTCATAGAGTATTCCTTATAAATAAGGATAGTATTAGAATTATGATATTGGTTTAAAGAACATAATGAACAAAAATAGATAAAAAATGAAATAGTTTGAAAAAACTTAAAACAAATAAGTATTACCCTTATTCACATTAGATTTTCAATAGACTCAACATCACAATACAACTTTCAATACTGGTTGTGTTAGCAATATGCACATGCTCACTGAAATTCTTTGCTTCTTGAGCGGTAGTGCTTCCAATACAAATGAGTTGTGAATGATGAGCTTTGTTTTTACTAAAAAAGCTTCTTACAGCACTCGGACTAAAAAATAATATCGCCTCAAATTCGCGTTCAAATTTTTTAGGGTTGAGCTTTGTTTCATACAATTGGTGTTCGGTGAAGCTAATTTGATGTTGCTTTAATTGATTAGGAATAGCCTCATTACGCAATTTTCCACAGAAAAAATTGAAGCTTAAATGAGCGTAATTTGTGCTAATTATTTCAGCTAAGTATTGACCGTAATTTGCGACTTCTACTACCTTGTATCCTAAACTTTGTAATGCTTGTTGTGTTTTTTTTCCCACACAAAACACCTGCTTGAAGTCTAACTTTAGTTCGTTGACGATTTTAACCGACTTCTGACTAGTGATTATCGCATTTTCAAAACGCTGATTTTTGAGGCGGTTAATTTCGCTGAGTGGTGTGGTTTGAATAGCATTGTATTCTACCAAACTAAAGCCCAAATTTAAAATCAGATTTTTTTGAGCAGGTGTTAAAATTTTGGTAGATAAAACACTGGGCATTTTACAAGATTTTTCTCAATTCTTCTAGAATAGGTTGTCCGCCTTTGTCCAAAACTTCTTGGGCGCATTTTTTTCCGAAGCCTGATGCATCGTCCAAAGAAATACGTTGTTCAATGCTTACTTTTTGCTTTCCATCTAAGCTGAATAAAGCTCCCTTAAAATGAACTTCATTTCCTTCAATTTTGGCTAATGCTCCAATGGGTGCTGTACATCCGCCTTCTAAGGCACGTAAAAATTCACGTTCTATAGTAACGCAGACTTCAGTTTCGTAATGATTTAATTGAGTAAGAGCCTCTTGGCAAAAGGAATTATTTTCCATACAAACGGCTAACATTGCCCCTTGTGCAGGCGCGGGAATCATCCAATCTAAATCCGAGTAATTTTCAGGTTTTAAGTCGATGCGTTCAAGTCCGGCAGCGGCAAAAATGGCTCCATTCCAAGTTTGGCTATCTGAAAGTTTTTGAAGTCGCGTGTTCACATTTCCGCGTAAATTTTCTACTTCATGGGTGGGATATTTGTTTAGCCACTGTGCTTTTCTTCGCAAGCTTCCTGTAGCAATTATTCCTTTTTCTTCTTTAAGAAAATTGGTGCCTTTATGAATCAAAATATCCTTGACATTAGCACGGGGTAAAACCGCCGCTTGCATCACGCCTTTAGGTAACTGAGTAGGAACATCTTTCATGGAGTGTACGGCAACGTCGATTTCTCCTTTAATAAGGGCAACATCCAGTGTTTTAGTAAAAATACCGGTAATGCCCATTTCATATAGCGGTTGGTCTAAGTTTAAATCGCCTGTGGATTTAACAGGAAAAAGCTTCACCTGAAAACCTAAATTTTCCAGTTGATTTTTCACTGTATTGGCTTGCCAAAGCGCTAATTCACTATCTCTTGTTCCTATTTTTATTACTTGATTGTTTGCCGACATGTGTTGAAATAAATTTCAGCAAAGATAAGGAATAGGGAGTTGTTGGGTGAGTTAGATTTTTTAAAATTTTGGAGAGATCTGGTTTTTGAATTAATTGTAATATAGAGCCCCTGAAAATTAAAAAATTTTATTTAATAGTTTGTGACGTTTTTCAATCTTGTTTCAAGTTCGAACGGAGTCGAGAACCGACCACTTCTCGACTTAGCCTGTCCTGAGCATAGTAGAAGGGCTCGAAGATAAACAAAATGCTGATAATCATTGATTTACAGAAAAACGTCATTGGTAGTGATAATTTAAAAGTTTTAACATTTAAAGTTCTTTGCTTTAGTTTTTTTTTGTTTTGCGTTTTAATTGAATAACCAAACTAACTAAAAACAGATAGTACATTAACTAAAAAAGAGAATGCTCCTACAAGGTAGAAGCACTCACAGTAATTTAGACATGAAAAACATATCCAAACACTCACAAATACAAAGATAAGTTTTTCATAAGAATTTAACGTATATTTAAGGTAGAAGTTTACTTTAAAACCAAGACGACCGCTTATGTCGTAAAACTGAGAAAAATTTATTTTTAAATATTATTAAAATGAAAAACCTATTAATTTTTACTTTTTTTATTCTTATATTAAACTCATGTTCGGAACCAGATTTTGAAACAGCTTCAAATCTAGAATCTATCACATATAATAGAGTAGTTGATGAGCATGATAATTATGAACTTAAGAAAAAATTTGCCAAAGCTTTACATGAAGCTATGTTAAATAATATAGATTTACTTAAGTTTATTAAGGATGAATCATTGCAACAGTTTAATGGAGATTATGACATCCTTTATAATTATATAAAAGCAGAGCGTGTTGGAGGTTCTACTTTTAGAGAAATTTTACTAAATTATTTTGAGTATGAGGATGTGCTAGCTCAAATAGAATCACAAATACCAACACTAACAATTTTTGTTCCTTCATTACCTAATAATTCATTTTCAGCTGAGCTTTGGAACACAGATGAAGAGGTGCCATATGTAGCAATTAGATTACTTAATAATGATAAGACACCTATTATAAGCAGTAACTCTCAGAGTTATTTGTTAGATCATGATGTTATACCTGACTTTCCTGTAATAGTTATAAAAGAAAATGAGAGAGTTTCAGTTCCAAGTTATTCTGGTTATGATGAATTAACAACGGAAGAAAATTCCTCAACAAATGGATTTAAATTTAAGTTTTCAGATTCGTATTATAATAATATCAACGGAGAATATCAAAGAGTTAGAGACAAACGCGCCATAACAATTTCAAATGCTCCTGAACACCTTGTTGATGCTTGGGAAGTTTTTGGAAAAGAAGAAAATCTTGGATGGCATAGAGATTATATTTACTATGGTTTACAGTTAGATGTTCCCAATGGTCCATGGATTCCTAATTTTAGTGAACATTTTACTAACATTAAAATTGAAGGTAGTAATGGTTTTAATGCATTACAAAATATTACACAACCATCTGTAATTGATACTCAATATTCAGACCCAGAATTAATACCCATAGTTTTCCCTTCTTCCTCTGACTTCAATCAAGGAAGCTTTTGGACCGATGGGAAATTTGATTTTATTGTTGATTATGGTTATTCAAAGGATAGTAATAGAGAAACAAAAGCGTTCGATGCTACTCCAGGAAGTTTGTTCGAGATAGTGTATGAAAGAGAAAGAATAATAGGAATACCATTTTATAGAGTAGTTGATATAAAACAAAAGATTTTAAGACAAAATTTAGAATTAAGATCTTGGAGATTACATTCTTATGATAATGAATGGGAGTTTCAAATTTTTGAAATTGATAATAATGTTACAATTAATAGAAATCACACAAGACAAGTTAAAAGAAATTTAAATTTTGAAAATACTTTAGAAAAAATAGGCTTGAAGTTTGGAGTAACTACTGAATTTACAGATACTGATAATACACAAATAACTTGGAGAGAGGAAGATATAGATTTAGGACAAACATCAGTTCATTTCGATAGTAATGTTGTTATTGGTCTAAGCGAACACAATGTTTGGATTTTTAACATTCAGAATTATCAATTAAGAAGGCATACAACAGGCAAGGTTTCATTTTCTTTAGTCCCACTTCAAACTCAATAAAAGCCATGAAAAAAACACTCAGTTTACTATCACTTTTCTTCATATTATCCTGTAATTCAGACGATCAGGATAACTCAAACCCAGTGTTTGTTGAAGCTGTTACGGGCTGGTACCAACTAAAAGAAGCTTATACAAGTGAACCGCTTGACTTAAATCAAAATGGGATTTCAAGTGCAAACTTATTTGATTGGAATCATTACTGCGGGGGCTCATTAGTACTGGATAGTTTTTATGCTAGAATATGGGATAAACGATTAGATGAAATTTCATTTGATTTCCCTTATTCAGCTTCAACCCACGGTGTGGGTCAAAACTACTGTATTAAAAATAAAAAAGGGTTTTACGTGATTGATTTTGACTACCAAAATGAAGTTATTAGCCCTATACAAGATGATTATTGGGACGAATTTCTTGAAACAAATTTTCAGACTAAGGTGATGGATATTAATTGGGAAAATCAACAAATCATCATGCATCTTGAAAAAGAATTTTATCAAGCTAATGGAGAATGGATAGAAACTGAATTGTTTTTAACTTTTGATAAAGTATATTTTGAAGATGAAAACTAATCACTTCAATTAAATTAAACAACTTGTAACCTACAAACCCATTTTGAGTTCGTAGGTTTTTTTCTATTCAATAATACCGAGTTTAAGGCTTCTATCTCAACAACTAACTTTTCCAATAAATTCAAAACTTCAATTAACAAACAAAAACATTTTCGCCTACATTTGCCTCGAATTTTGTGAATTAAATTTTCAAAAATTTAGTGTATATGAAAAAAATAATTGGACGTAGAGATCATGCCGATTTCCCTAAGTTAGGTTTAGAAAATGTACCTATCAAAATAGATACAGGAGCTTATACTTCTTCCATTCATTGTGACGATTTCCGCATTGAAAATGACGTGCTTTACGCTACCTTTTCAGATGGAGAAAAAAATTCAAAAAACACAGCTAAAGAAATTTCATTTACTACTTTTGAACAAATAAAAGTACGAAGTAGTAATGGTCAACTTCAAAAACGGTATCAAATAAAAACGGATATTAAATTATTTGGCAAAGTATATAAGGTTTCGCTTTCTTTGGCCGATAGAAATAAAATGAAAAATCCCGTTCTTATTGGACGCAAGTTTTTAAATAAAAAATTTATCGTAGATACTGATTTAGAAGACGTTTCTCATAAAATGAATAAAAATGAATATTAAAATCCTTTCAAGGAATACCGATTTGTACTCTACTAAACGCTTGGTAGAAGCCGCTCAAAAAAGAAAACACAATGTTGAAGTTATAGATCACCTAAAGTGTGATTTGGTAATTGAGAAACGAAAACCCAGTATTGTTTATAAAGGCGAATCCCTCACTGATGTAGATGCTATTATTCCAAGAATTGGAGCTTCGGTAACTTTCTACGGTACTGCTGTAGTTCGTCAGTTTGAAATGATGGGCGCCTTTTCTACGGTTGATTCTGAAGCTTTGATTAGAAGTAGAGACAAATTGAGAAG
>PXFS01000060.1 GCA_003564185.1 Flavobacteriaceae bacterium | reverse complement strand
ATTCGTTGAAAGTAAGCCCAAAATTTGTCGGCTGAGCGACTCACTTTTAAACACAAAATTCCTTAAAAATTAAAAAAGCTCCAAATTCGCCAGAATTTAGATTTTTTAATTTGTGTATAACTATTACATATCTACAAATATGCGTCACTTTTTTCTAATAATCATGGTTTTTTACCTGAATCTTTAGGTTTTTTATCCAACTCATTCGTCATACCGTCTAACGGACTCTTAATCTGATCATACTTTGGCTTACTTACATGCGTGTAAATAGTGGTTGTCTTTATACTACTGTGACCCAAAATTTTCTGAATAAATCGTATGTCAGTGCCAGAGTTTAATAAATGCGTTGCAAAACTATGACGTAAACTATGTACCGTTGCTTTCTGCTTGATTCCTGCCTTAGCCAAAGCTCTATTCATTACAGACCTTACACTACTAGGAGAGTAAGGTTGACCCTTTATTTGCCCTTCAAACACATAGTTTTCAGAGGGAAACATTTTCCTATATTCCTCCAACTTTTCAACTAAACTAGAAGCCAACATCACAATCCTGTCCTTATTCCCCTTCGCCGCCTTAATGTGTATTTTAAATTCCTTAAAACTTATATCTTTCCAGGTCAAATTAGTGGCTTCACTTATTCGAAGCCCTGCACTATAAATCAACATCAAAATTAATTTATGCTTCATGTTATTTACATAGCTAAAAATACTTACAATTTCTTCTTCTGTAAGCACTATAGGTAGCTTCTTCTCTTTTTTTGGTCTCGGAATTTCAAAATCTGTATTTTCCCACTTCAATACGTACTTAAAATAAAATTTCAACGCATTGATGTAACCCGATAGTGTTGAAGACGAACTTACCTTAGTGTTTAAATCAGCTAAAAACGAGATTACCTGACTCTCCTTTAACTCCTTTGGATTCCTGTAAGAAAAATGATGTAACAATAAAATGAAAGAGTTAGTGTAAGACCGAACAGTATTTGGACTATAATTTTTAGCCATCAACATTTCTACTAAAGCCGTTACATAAGCTTGTGCCTTCTCTGGAACCCTGCTCAACAAAGTTTCTTTGGTCTTCAAATAATCCATTCCTCTATTTGAAATATCATTCGATTTCTTCAAATAACCTTTTGGCAAATCTTCACGCACTTCGGCCGCTGTATCATCACATAAAAAGGCAATTGCCTCCCTCATTGCAGGAGAAGCAGGCAACAAAAAGCAATTCTGTGGCTTGTCCCACCTAGCTTGTTGCATACGCTTAACCTGTTCTCTTAAAAATATACTACCTTCAATTTGTACACGCATAAAACGCTTATCTGCTTCGTAAACAGATAAATGAATAATAGATAAATCAGAGGTTTGCTTACTTTCCTTGTAATAAAAATTTGCAGGCAGTAAATCTTCGCCAAAAACCTCAGCTACATGCTTTTTTACCTTCGGATGGCGCATCATCATATACACCTTATGAGATCCATTCCAATAAATCCCCTTCTTGGCTAGTAATTGCTTTTTTACAGAAGCTTTAAAATGTAATTTAACAACCCAATACTTACCGTAATCGTATAAATATTGAAACTTTAATTCTTTTGCAAGCGAAGTTTCTTCGTTTTTCGCTTTATGTGCAGAAACCTCTTTAGAAGCTGTATCTTTTTTAATAATACCTTCTTCTTTTGGTGATTTAGCTGAATTTTTTGCTGAAACAGCTAACTGCCTATTTTCGTTATCCTTTTCCGCAGCTGAAACTGCCGAAGAATGAACTATGTGTGGAATGTCACGAGAATTTTTCCCGGCCACCTTTTCAATAAGTCTACCATTTTGGTCTTCAATCCTAACCGAATCAAAAATACGAATAATCTTTAAATAATTCGTTTTATTGTATAACAAATACCAACATGAATGTGTCCTAGAGAACACAGCATCAATGATTCGTAATTGCTCTTTTACTTCATCAGTATAATCAACTTTTTCGAAAAAAATTCCAATACAATCTTGATTTCGATGCCTGATTTTTCTTAAAGTTACTTCCATAATAAAGTTTTTAGGTTAATGTAGCATAATTAATAATTGGTAGTAAAGACTAAATCCTATCTAAATAACGCACAATCATATGTTGAAAATCATAGTCGTAATAAGATAAATAAGTAACACTAATGGATTCATTTTTCTTGGTTAGTAAATACTGAGTATAGTACTGCTTACCAAAAGCTGTAATAATCTCAAACTTAGCCTTCAATGCATGGTTGTTCATCTTACTTATAATGAATCTTTTTTGTACTAAACTATAGTCAAAGTCTAATTCCTTAAACATTTCTTGTTGAATTATACTTGCAAATGCACTTAAAAATTGTTTTTCAACTGGCAAGACTTCTGGAAGAACTGCTATAGTAACCAAATCTTCTGTGGTGTAATCTATAAAATGAATTTGACGATTAGCTATTAATTCTTTTTGATTTTGGTTGACAGGAGCCCCACGTTTTTCAAACAAACTGACTAGCTCCGTACCTGGAATATTTTCAAACCGCTCTGGAAGTGAAAAAGTCGACTTTAAACCTTTAATTTTGTAACTTTTTATTCGCTTTGGGTCGTTGATGTCAGTACAAGAGCACAAAAAAATAAAAAGGAATACAACTGTGAATTGTAAAAATCTCATTGAATAATTTCAAAAAAAGTAAAATTGCAAAAAGTTTATTTCAGAAAAATTAATTACGGCTTCGCCGCAGCCAGTCCCATTAAAGAATATTACTGGATGAAGCTATAGATGTTCAAATTTAAATAAAAAATTAATTAAATCAAAACTATTAGATGTAAATAATTGAATAACAATGCTTCACCTTATACCAGTTATTAGTAGTAATTACCGCAAAATAAAAGAGCCTTTCACAACCGCTTAGTGAAAGATTTTTCTTTTTATAAATTAAAAAATCTAGCACAGCCGTAGTTATGTTTCTATGTGTAATGAAACCAAAAGGAATAAAGGACGTTTTGTTACCATAATTTCAATACATAGATGGTATTTAATGTAATGATGCGTTAGGGATTGCAATGAAAATCCTGCCCAAACAAAAAAGTAGGTTTTTTGCTATTGAAAAGCAACCGATAGGAAGCTCTTGAAATAGCATATAAAACCTTGTTTTTGTTGGGCTGATTGTAATGGAAAGCCCGACCTTTCTTTTTTAGTAAAAAAAAGAAAGGTAACGCCCAAAAGAAAAACTACTTCCCTACTAGGCTAGTAAATTTTTCTTTACCTTGATTTAACCAATTTAAAAAACTGTTGGAGTTTGGGGTGTAACCCACCGGCACGTTAAGCAGCTTAAAGTCGCTGTCCATTAATACATAATAGGGCTGTGAATTGTTTTGGAAATTCACGGTTTGAAAGGTGGCCCACTTATCGCCTATAGTTTCTATTTTTTTAACTCCTCCACGAGGTTTTTCGTAATTGAATTGTTGCTCCTCAGGTAGTTTTTCGCGATCGTCTACATACAAAGAAATAAGTATATAATCGTCCTGTATAACTTGATATACCTCAGGAACACTCCATACTTGTTCTTCCATTTTTCGGCAATTTACACAGGCCCAACCAGTAAAGTCTAACAAAATTGGTTTTCCAGATGCTTTTGATGCAGCTACTCCTTCATCAAAATCTTTATACGCTTTTAAGCCCAAGGGTCCCGTGGCTTCTTTTTCATAAACGCTATAAAACAAAGGGGGTGGAAAACCACTTAACAGCTTTAAATTTGCATGTTCTGTATTGGTTAGACCTGGTATTAAATAAATAACAAAAGCCACAGTAAGTACGCCAAAGGCAATTCGTGGTTTTCCTAATTTGGCTTTGGGACCGTCGTGCGGAAAACGAATTAAACCAAATAAGTACAACGCCATGGCCGCACCAATAATAATCCAAATACCTATAAATACCTCTCGGGGTAAAATGCCCCAGTGTTCTACTAAATCGGCATTAGATAAGAATTTAAAGGCTAAACCTAATTCCAAGAAACCTAGTACTACCTTTAGCGTATTCATCCAGCCTCCTGACTTAGGTAATGAATTCAACCAATTAGGAAATAGGGCAAATAAACCAAAGGGAAGCGCTAGCGCTAGTCCAAATCCTCCCATACCAAAACTTAACTGCGTGGCACCTCCATCTGTTGTTAAAGAGCCTCCTAAAAGTGAACCTAAAATAGGTCCTGTACAAGAAAAAGAAACCAAAGCCAAAGTTAAAGCCATAAAAAATATTCCTAAAATTCCTCCTACACTACTTGCTTTTTGGTCCAATCGATTACTCCATGAATTGGGTAAGGTAATCTCAAAATAACCAAAGAAGGAAATAGCAAAAACCAAGAAAATAAGGAAAAAGATAATGTTTAAAACCGTATTCGTTGAGATATTATTTAATATTTCTGGGTTAACCGAATCTAATAAATGAAAAGGAATACTCAACAAAAGGTAAATGGCTAATATAAAAACGGCATACATTACCGCATTAATCAAACCAATTTTTCTTGTACGTGCGCCTTTAGTAAAAAATGAAACCGTAAGCGGAATCATAGGAAATACACAGGGGGTTAATAGAGCTATTAATCCGCCAATAAAACCCAAAAAGAAAATAGTAGCATAAGATTTTTCTTGTTTTTGACCTTCTTCAATTTCTGCTTTTGCATCGCCTTTTAATTCAATTTTAAGCGATTCGGTTAAGGCTTCATCTTCTTCAGATAATTCAACTTCTTGTTCTACAACAGCAAAACTTTGTTGTTCCATATCCAATTGAAGCTGTATAAAGTCAATATCGGGTGCCAGGCATTTTTCCTTATCACAAATCATAAAGAATACCTCTACTCCAAGCATTGCCTGAGCAGTATTGACTTTAATTTTTTGTTCAAAAATAGCTTCATTCTTAAAGTGTTTTAAAAATGAATTAAAGATAGGATCCATGGCTTCTATTCCCTCAGATTCTGTAGTCTCACCAACCAATTCAAAATCTCCTTCCTCAAACTCAAAAGTAATGTCCGTAGGAATTGGTCCATCCTCCCCTTCTGGTATTTCACGCATAGAGGGTAATTTCCAACCTTCATCAATTGTTGCCGTAACTCTTAAAGTGATGTGATCTTCATCATCAAAAATAGGCGCTACTTTAAATTCAACATGACTTTCTAACTCATTTGAATTTTGCTCCTCATCAAATTGTGCTTTAGCAAAGCCAGTAAATAAAAAAATGAAACTTAATAAGAAGTGTTGGAGCTTAATTTGAATTGTATGCATGGTTTACCTTCTGTTTTAATCTTGTATTTTTGAGAAGTCCTATAGCCAACTACCCAAATAATATCATTTTTATTTATTAACACCCAAACTTCACTTCTCAAGTGTTTTGGGATTTTCTCTTCCTTTAAAAAATCAACTACCTTTTTTTTAGAATTCCTCCCAAAGGGAATAAAAATATCTGTAGCCTTACATTTTCTTAAACGTAACGGAAAAACTAAATCACTTTCCAAAAAATAAGCATATTGCTGCGATTTTTCCTGAATCCTATCAGTTTTTGAAACCGTTAAATTAAAGTTGCCAAAGTTAACAAATTCTTGAGAATTTTGAATTTGAATTTCTTCATTTTCTTCTAAACACTGATTTTTTTCAGTTAATACTAAGAAATCTCTATCTTTAGTAAGCCAATAATTAGGTGCAGGTACCTTTTTCCCGTTTTCAGCATCCAGCAACTCAAGGATATCTGTCCAAGCAGTAAAACCGAAATCTTGAAGCAATTGATACAGAACTGCTTTAGGGCGTTCAAATTTTTTGATTTCTCTAATTTTAAATACATAAGCATTCGCCTGCTTTTCAACAATTTTCTGAAATAACAAATGTGTGTATTCTTCTAACAAATAATGTGCATCAGAAAGATGCTGCTGTGTTTGTTGAAAAGAATTCAAAAAATTAGCATTTTCTTGCTTAAGAATAGGAATAATTTGATGCCTGATTCTATTCCTTAAATAGGCATCCGTACTATTTGAAGCATCTTCACGCCAGGGTATTTTATGGACTTTGGCATACGTAATTAAATCATTTTTAGCAAAGCTGAGTAAGGGCCTTAGTATGTTTTCATTTTTCTCAGGAATCCCTAAAAACCCTTTAAGCCCCGTTCCTCGTATTAGGTGAATCAAAAAGGTTTCAACGTCATCATCGGCGTGATGGGCAGTAAAAATCACCTCAAAATCATGCTCCTCAAGCAATTCTTGAAACCAAGTATACCTCATCTCACGAGCTGCCAATTGGGTAGATAATTGATTTTCCTTAGCATAAACTTGAGTTGACATTTTTGTGGAAAAACACTGAATGTTATGCATCTCAGCCCAATGTTTCACAAGTGCTTCATCGGCATTGCTTTCCTCTCCTCTCAACTGAAAATTACAATGTGCGAGAGCAAAATTTAAATTTGCATGCAAACAAAGCTGTGCCAAAACCATACTGTCTACTCCCCCACTTACCGCCACCAAAATCGCTTTCTGCTGAAGTTGATGCTTGTTGATAAAATTGAAGAAAGTTGACTGCATGAAAAAAATTTGCCCAAATATACATTGTTTTTTCAAAGCTGAAAAAGTAGCTTTAATTGAATCATACTTCAGATCTGCATAAAACAAACCCTAATTTGTAAAGATGAGAAATGATTAGTTTTGTTTAACGCTATTGAAGAGGCTCCTACCCTGTTGCTCAAATCTTCGTTATTGTTTTATTAAAGGCCGTGATATCATTTCATTTATTTCAGCATGACTAATCATTTTTAGTATCTTTGTAAAAAATTTTGTTATGGCAACGGCAACTTTAAGTCCTGAAGTAAAAACAAAAACTCCCGAAACCAGAAAAGGTAAACCAAAATGGTTAAGGGTGAAATTACCTACAGGCGAAAAATATAGAAACCTAAGAAAATTAGTAGATAAATACGATTTACATACTATCTGTACCTCTGGTAGCTGCCCAAATATGGGTGAATGCTGGGGTGAAGGTACGGCTACCTTTATGATTCTTGGAAATGTTTGTACCCGCTCTTGTGGTTTTTGTGGTGTAAAAACCGGAAGACCCGAAACTGTTGAATGGGATGAACCTGAAAAAGTAGCGCGCTCCATTAAAATTATGGGGATAAAACACGCCGTAGTAACATCTGTAGATCGTGACGATTTAAAAGATATGGGGTCCATTATCTGGGCAGAAACAGTAAAAGCCATTAGAAGAATGAATCCTACCACTACTCTTGAAACGCTTATTCCCGACTTCCAAGGAATAGAACGTCATATTGATCGTATAGTAGAAGTTGCTCCAGAAGTAGTTTCTCATAATATGGAAACCGTAAGAAGACTCACCCGAGAGGTTAGAATTCAAGCTAAATACGACCGTAGTTTAGGGGTTTTAGATTACTTGAAAAAACAAGGAATTAACAGAACTAAATCGGGCATTATGTTAGGTCTAGGCGAAAAGGAAGAAGAAGTTATCCAAACCTTGAAAGACTTACGTTCGGTAGATTGTGATGTGGTTACTATTGGTCAATATTTACAACCTAGTAAAACACACCTACCAGTGAAAGAATTCATTACTCCAGATCAATT
>PXFS01000115.1 GCA_003564185.1 Flavobacteriaceae bacterium | reverse complement strand
CAAGTGGTTATTGTGCAGATGAACCGCATAATCACAATGCAATCCTTCATCTCTTGAAATTAGCTCGTTAGAGAAAGTCAGCCCTGGCATTAGTCCTCTTTTCTTTAACCAAAAGATAGAGCAAAAAGCACCGGAAAAGAAAATTCCTTCAACAGCAGCAAATGCAATTAAGCGTTCCGCAAAACTTGGGCTTTCAATCCATTTTAAAGCCCAGTCTGCTTTCTTTTTGATGGCTGGAAAGTTTTCAATGGCTTTAAAAAGCTTGTTTTTTTCGGCTTCATCTTTCACATAAGTGTCAATTAATAATGAATATGTTTCTGAATGAATGTTTTCCATCATAATTTGAAAACCGTAAAAGAATTTAGCTTCTGTATATTGTACTTCGTTAACAAAGTTTTCTGCTAAATTTTCATTTACAATACCATCTGATGCGGCAAAGAAGGCCAAGATGTGTTTGATAAAGTATTGCTCATCTGCACTAAGCTTGTTATTCCAGTCGGTAATATCTTGGTGCAAATCAATTTCTTCTGCTGTCCAAAAGCTTGCTTCTTGTTTTTTGTACCATTCCCATAAATCATGATGTTGGATTGGAAATACCACAAATCGATCTTTGTTTTCTTCTAAAATAGGTTCATTTTTTTTCATAGCATTACAAATTAACGGATTAACTTTTACGAATTAGGACTAACAAATATGTAAAATAAATCGACATAGATTAAGAAAAGATTGAAAAGGTTTTCAACAGAGTTTTCAACAATGCTTGTAAGCCCTGTAAAAACAAGAGGAACGACTTGTTTGTTGAAAACCAATGAGTTGTGTCATAAAAATAGCCTAAGGCTAGTAGGCATAAGACATTACAGAGTATGTTAAAATTTGATCTCTAAAAAAGATATTATTTTAAACTTCCATACGTTTAGCATCTAGTTTCAGAAAGATAAAAATGAGTACTGTGAACCCCCATAAACTTGATCCACCGTAACTAAAAAACGGAAGCGGAATTCCTACTGTTGGAAATAAACCTAAAACCATTGCGATATTTACAAAAAAGTGGAAAAAAATAATAGCAAAAACGCTATACCCATAAATTCTACTGAAATCAGATTTCTGCCTTTCTGCTAGAAAAACAAGTCTTATCATTAAAAAAACAAACAATAATACCACTATTGTACTTCCAATAAAGCCCCATTCTTCACCAACGGTTACAAAGATGTAATCGGTATGCTGTTCAGGGACAAATTTCCCTTGTGTATGCGTTCCATTGAGCCAACCTCTCCCATTTAAGCCTCCACTACCTATAGCAACTTTTCCTTGGTAAGTGTTATAACCCTTTCCGCTTATGTCATCAATTTTTCCTAAAATAAGATCAAATCTATCTTTCTGGTGAGGTTGTAGTTGCTCATATATGAAACCAACAGATACAGAAAAACCAACACATATTAAAGTAATGAAAATGTATTTTAAAAGTGGTGGTTTTTTATTTCGATTGATAAAATATATAAGTAAAGCAATAAGAAAAATTACTGTTGCAATGTAATAGAATCCGAATTTTAAAGTCAGTACAAAAATTAAAGCAGTAAATATACCAATTACTAAATAGAAGTCTGGTAAACCTTCTCTATACATAGGAACTATAAAAGCTACATAAATCAAAGCACTTCCTGCATCGGGTTGAAGCATGATTAAAAACATAGGTAAACCTATAATTAATAAAGCATTTGCTTGATTTTTAAAGTTTTTAAGGTTGACGTTAATTCCCGTTAAATATTTTGCCATGGCTAGGGCTACCCCAGCTTTAACAAATTCTGCCGGCTGAATACTAAAGCTCCCAAAGGAGTACCATGCAGTTTGGCCAGCTATGGTTTTTCCAAAAAATAATAAACCTACTAGAGAAAGTAAACAGCCTAAATATATTAAACTTGAAAATTGTTGATAAAATTTAGCATCTAAAGCAAGTACAAGTAATATTAAGGGAATAGCTAGAGCAATCCAGAGCAATTGTTTTCCATGTATTTCACTAAAATCAAACCAACCTGTTTCAATATTAGTAACTGATGTAGAGTAAATATTAATCCATCCGATTCCTACTAATAAAATAAAAAGTAAAATCGTTAACCAGTCAATTTTAATTAAAGTCTTCGGCATTATTGATTAATTTTGAATGGTTCTCCTGAGTAAGGTTTAGCATACTCCTCCTCTAAGCTATGTGTCATGATCCAGTTTTCTAGATCCTTCCTAGTAATTTCATCTTTCAAGTATTTTTCAATCATCAAGCTAGCTATTCTTCCTGCATACCTGGCTCCCCAGTAACCATTTTCTACAAATACAGCCAATGCAATTTTTGGATTTTCTTTTGGAGCAAAAGCAACAAAAATAGAATGGTCGGTTAGTTGTACTCGTTCACCATCTATCTTAGTAAAGTTTTCTGAAGTACCTGTTTTACCACACACTTCTATATCAGGAACCCTTAAAAACTGTGCTGTACCATAGTTGTATACGTCGTTCATGCCTTGAATTACAGGTTCAAAATGCTCTTCATCTATGGTGGTAAAATTTTTAGTAGTATATAAACTATCTTTGATTATGTTACCTTCAACAGCTTTTAATATATGGGGTCTTATAAACCAACCTCTGTTGGCAATAGCTGCAGTTGCGTTAGCTAATTGAATAGGAGTTGACTCTATTTCTCCTTGACCTATAGCATTAGAGAGAGTAGCAGATGCATACCATTTGTAAGTGGGATATTGGTAGGCCCAATTGTAATACTCTGCGTCTGGAATTCTTCCTTTTCTTCCTACTGGTAAATCGTAACCTAGGAAATTTCCGAAACCAAAACTTTTCATGTGATTACTCCAAATGTCCATTCCTTCTTGTGGAGTGTCGTATTTTTCAATGGTTCTTCGGTAGGTCTGAGCAAAATATGAATTACATGAGTGAGCAATTCCGCTGATTAAGTTCACTGGACTAGCATGGGCATGACACCCCATCCTTCTACCTCTTGCATAGGTATAACCTCCGTTACAACTAAAATTTTCTTTTACATCTACAACCCCTTCTTGTCTTGCTACCAAACCTGTAAAGGCTTTAAAGGGAGATCCGGGGGGATACATTGCTTGTAGGCCGCGATCAAAAAGAGGCTTAGCAATTGTATCATAATACATCTTAGTGAAGTTTTTAGAACGTTTTCTTCCTACTAATTCATCTGGATCAAAATTAGGAGCAGTAACTAGGGCTAATATTTCACCTGAAGCTGGTTCTAGTGCAACTATTCCACCCCGCTTATTTTTCATTAGCTTCTCTCCGTAAGCTTGTAGCTGGATATCTATGGTCAATTGTAAATCAGCACCTTTTTGAGGTAAAGTGTCAAAAGAACCATTTTTATAAGGACCAATTTCGCGATTAAATTTATCGCGCTGTAAATGCTTAATCCCTCGCTCTCCTCTCAAAATATCTTCGTATTGCTTTTCAATGCCTTGACGACCAATAAGCTCTCCAGATTTGTAATATGGATTCTTTTCTAAATCTAAAGTGTTTACTTCAGCAATGTAACCTAAAAAATTGGCGCCATGAGAGGTTTGGTAATCTCTAAGCTGCCTTTTTTGTATATAAAAGCCTTGAAATTTGTGTAATACTTCTTGCAAAGATGCGTATTCTCTTTTTGTTAATTGAGGAGTAATAATAGATGGCAGCCAAGGCGAATATATTTGAGCTTTGTTGATTTGATTTTTTAATCGTTCTTCCGAAATATTTAAAACTTCGGCTAATGCTAGAGTGTCAAAAGCCTTTATTTGTAAAGGAATAGCCATTACGTCATAAGCTGGTTGATTGGCTACAAGCAGTTCATTGTTTCGGTCATAAATATATCCTCTTTGAGGGTAATCATAAATTTTTTTGACAGCCAAGTTCATGGAAACTTGATCATAAGTATCATCAATAATTTGAAGATAAAACAACCTCCCTATAAATAAGATTGCAGTTAGACTAACCAATAAAAAAGGGAGTAATTTTCTCATTTTTTAGTTGGTTTTAAAAGGTATAAAACAATTAAAATTAAAAGTATAGAAAATATCCCAGAATATAGTGTGTAGCTTAAAATTCTATACACATATTTTAAGCTAAACGCTTCCAAGCTGAACATTACTAAATGATGAATACCAACCATAATAGATACATAAATTAATAAAGGTTTAAAGCCTTCATCATAAAATTTAATGGTTTTGAAGTCAAAGTTTATTCCAAAAGCATTTCTTAGCGCAAAGGGTCTAAAGTAGGCAACAGCTAAACAAGCAGCTGCATGTACTCCTCCAGAATTGTGAAAAACATCTATGCTTAACCCAAGTAAAAAAGAAAATAACATTATTTGAATGCTATTCATTGAAATTGGAAGTAGCAAAATAAATATAATATAAATGTAGGGATTGATATATCCTAAAAACATAATATTGTCTAAGATAAACAATTGCAGTAATACAAATAAGACAAACCTGATACTATTGTTTATTGATTTATTCATCAGTACCCTCCATTAATTTTTCAATAACTTCTTTATCTTTCATTTGAATAATGTACACATTTCTTACATTGGTCATATCGGTAAATAACTTTACTTGAATATTATAATACCCCCTATTTTCATCTAGGTCAAATGAAATTACATTACCTATAGGAATACCCTCTGGAAAAATTAATGAATTTCCACCGGTTTCAACATGATCACCAATAGCCACACTTGCTGAACGTGGTACATCTATTAAATTGGTAATACTTGGATCTTTTCCATCCCATACTAAAGAACCAAAATGTTTTGTATTTGCTAATTGTGCATTGATTGAAATATTTGGATTAAGTACAGAAATTACCCGCGCATATTGTGCATTGTAATCTTCAACAATACCAACAATTCCCTGTGGTGAAATGATACCTAAATCGGTAGTTAAGTCAATTTTTTCTAAGGCTTCAACCATTAGAAAATTATTTATTTTCCAGTATGAATTAGAAATCACTTTTGCATTAAAAACTTGATAAGTTGAATCTAATCCTGTATTGTTTTCAAAATATAATGAATCATTTTTTTGCGAATCATTTTGATGTGAAAGATAAAATTCCCGAAGTTCTTTATTTTCATCTAAAAGTTTAGCATTTTCTTCTTTTAAATAGAAATAATCAACTACATCTGCCTTTACTGATAATATAGAACGACTTAACAGATTGGTTGAACTTACCCATTTGTTTTGATGATGTGTATTAGCGTTTATTGTTAAAGCAATTGCAATAGCAAATAAGCCCCAAAATACTAAGGCAGTCTTAAACTTGAGTATAAAGCTTATGATTTGTTGCATCTTTATTTAAACAAATTAGGAGTTGAAATAACTTCTGTGAAAATATAAAAAAACAGTTTGAAAGTAAATTTAAACAGAACTTTTTGTGGTTAGATTTTAAATTTTGGGATTGATAAATAGCCTAAATAAAAACTTTATTCAGGTTACTTCATTAACACAGCTTTGTAACGATTTAAATCTTTTAGTGTAATTCCTGTTCCTCTAACAATTGCACGCAAAGGATCTTCAGCAATGTAAACTGGAAGATCAGTTTTTTGCGATAAACGCTTGTCTAAGCCTCTTAACATTGAACCACCACCTGCTAAATAAATACCTGTATTGTAGATATCTGCTGCTAGTTCAGGAGGGGTTTGAGATAAAGTTTCCATTACTGCATCTTCAATACGTAAGATTGATTTATCCAAAGCTTTTGCAATCTCTCTTGATGAAATTTCGACTTGTTTAGGTTTACCCGTGAGCAAGTCTCTACCTTGTACACTCATATCTTCAGGAACGGTCTCAAGCTCTTCAGTTGCAGCACCTAATTGAATTTTTATTTTTTCAGCTGTACGCTCACCAATAAATAAATTATGCTGAGTCCGCATATAATAAATAATGTCATTAGTAAAAACATCACCTGCAATTTTTACGGATTTATCACAAACAATACCACCTAGAGCAATAACCGCAATCTCGGTGGTACCTCCACCAATATCAACAATCATATTCCCTTTGGGTTGCATGATGTCTACCCCAATACCAATGGCAGCAGCCATGGGTTCATGAATCAAATAAACTTCTTTACCGTTCACCCGTTCTGCAGAATCTTTTACAGCGCGCATTTCTACTTCTGTAATGCCTGACGGGATACATATTACCATTCGCAAGGAGGGAGTAATTAACCGCTTCTTAAGCGCAGGAATTTCCCTAATAAACATTGAAATCATTTGTTCACTAGCTTCAAAATCAGCAATTACACCATCTTTTAAAGGCCTAATTGTTTTGATGTTTTCATGGGTTTTACCCTGCATCATTGCAGCTTCTTTTCCAGCGGCTATGATTTTTCCTGAAACGCGATCCCTAGCAACAATAGACGGGCTGTCTACTACTACTTTATCATTGTGTATAATGAGTGTATTGGCGGTACCAAGGTCAATGGCTATATCTTCAGTAAGGAAATCAAAAAAACCCATAATTCATGTCTAAGTCAGTGAGCAAATTCTTAAAGCGTTAAAAGTAATAAAAGTAATGTTTAAAATGCCTTACCCCAGTCATTAACATGGACATTTTTTTATCATTACAAAAATCGATACTTAATTGATCTTTAATTGAACCTCCTGGTTGAATTACAGACCGTATTCCAGCCTCATAGGCTATTTCTACACAATCTGGAAAAGGAAAAAAAGCATCACTGGCCATGACGGCATTTTGTAAATCAAAATTGAATGAATTGGCTTTTTTAATGGCTTGTTTAAGGGCATCAACCCGAGAAGTTTGTCCTGTTCCACTAGCTAAAAGTTGTCTGTTTTTTGCTAGAACAATAGTGTTTGATTTAGTGTGTTTGCAAACTTTTGAGGCAAAAAGCAAATCTTCAACTTCCTCAGGTGAGGCATCGGTAGTTGTTGCTGTTTTCAACATATCTTTGCTATCTGTTATATGGTCACGATCTTGTACTAAAACTCCATTTAAACAAGAACGGACTAGTTTTTTAGGTGCATCAAAATCCTTTAATACCAGTAAAATTCTATTTTTCTTTTTGGTCAGAATTTCAATTGCTTCAGTTGAGAAAGAAGGAGCAATTACTACCTCACAAAACAATTGATGTATTTCTTTTGCAGTGGCTTCATCAATTCCTTTGTTGGCTATCAAAATACCCCCAAAAGCTGAAACTGGGTCTCCAGCCAAGGCATCTTTATAGGCGGCCAGTAGAGTACTTCGCTGGGCAATCCCACAGGCGTTGTTGTGCTTCAAAATAGCAAAAGTAGGATTTTCGTTTTTGAATTCACTCATCAACTGTACAGCAGCATCAACATCTAATAAATTATTGTAGGACAATTCTTTGCCATGTAATTGTGTAAAAGCTTCATCAATTGAACCATATAATTTTGCTTCTTGGTGTGGATTCTCTCCATAACGAAGGCTTTTTCCTTCATTAAAACTTAACTTTAATGCTGGATTTTCTTCTGTTTCATTAAAATAATTAAAGATGGCAGCATCGTAGTGTGATGAGGTAGCAAATGAATTGGTGGCTAACTTTTTTCTTTGAGCTAAAGAGGTTTCTCCATTTGAAGAATTTAGTACTTCCAATAAATATGCGTAATCATTTCTTGAAGAAACGCAAACTACGTCTTTAAAATTTTTGGCTGCTGCACGAATTAAAGAAATTCCACCAATATCAATTTTTTCAATACTATCTTGTTCATCAGCTCCAGAAGCAACAGTATCTTCAAAAGGATACAAATCTACAATAACCAAATCAATCTGTGGAATTTCAAATTGGGTTAACTCTTCTTGGTCCGAATTTACTTCTTGTCTGTTCAAAATACCTCCAAATACTTTGGGGTGTAAGGTTTTTACACGCCCTCCTAAAATAGAAGGATAAGAGGTGATATCTTCAACCGCAGTTACTGCTACACCTTGCTCTTCAATAAATTTTTGGGTGCCTCCTGTAGAATAAATTTCTACACCTAATTCACCAAGTTTTTTTACAATTGGACCTAGCCCATCTTTATGAAAAACAGAAATTAAAGCTGATTTGATTTTTTTTGTAGTATTCATTAATAAGTATGCTTTTGGGCGGCAAAAGTAGTTATTTTTGATTAAAAATGAAGCGATTAGCTTTACATGTTTTAAGATTTACTTATCTGCAGTAAAAAGTAAATCTTATTCTGATTAATAAATGTGGTTTTTGTAATTTTGATTTTTAAAAAATAAATGAAATTATAGAAAAACTTAATTCTATAAAAATTTATGAAAAAGCTATGAGAAAGTCGACTTATAAAGGCTTCAAGATACATTTAGATAAATATAAAAATAGAAGAATTCAATACTACATTGGAAGCTTTTTTATTTTACTAGGAAGTTTAAGCTTTCTTGAGGATATAAGTAATGTAATGAGTGCTTATGCTGTAATAGGGGTTCTGTATATACTAACTCCTAAATTAATGGAAAAATTCAATTATCATGTATTTACTGATCGAGGAATTTTAAAACCACGTTATTTAAATTTAGCTGAACCTAAGTTTTTAGCTTATGAGGACATTACGCATGTCAACTTTGTAGTAGGCGATTATGTTTTTAAGAATATGGAAATTGAATTTAGATTTCCTAAAGAACTTCTTAATGAGAAAGAAATTGCTTTTTTAGAGGAAAAATATGCTACTTTCAAAGCTAAAATTGATAGCGCATAGTAGCAGTTGATGATTAAAAAACAACAAAAAGCCTGAGTTATTAACTCAGGCTTTTTGTTTACCTCTATAATTGAGACTTGCCAATTAGATTAAACCCGACTTATGTAGTAGAAGGTGAAGAATGAGCCGAATTACCTGCATTTAGTCAGGTTAACCCCGATTTAGTAAATCACCATGAGGGTGATTTGTAAAATCGATTGAATGGCTTGATTTACTTCGTCGTTTATTCATTTGAAGGAATTCTAATGAATAAATTGGGTTAAAAAGGTAAATCGTCATTGTCATCTTCGTTGAGGTCATCTACAGGTTCAAACTGATCACTTGGAGGCACTGGGGGCATATTGTTGCCTTGTTGAGCTCCTTCCAGGCTATCAATTTTCCAACCTTGAATAGAATTAAAATATTTTGTCTCTCCCTGTGGTGAAACCCCCTCTCTACCCCTTAAATTAATACCAATTTTAACTTTCTGCCCTACACTGTATTGGTCTAGAACATCGGTTTTATCCTGAATAAATTCGATTAACAAAAATTGAGGGTACTGTTCTTCAGTTGTAATTACTACCTCTCTTTTTCTAAAACCGTTGTTTCCATATTCTTTAGTTTCTCCAATTAATTTAATTTTTCCTTGTACTTCCATCTTACATATAGTTTTTTGATAATAGTATTTTCCAAGCCTCTTCTACTCGGTCTTTTTCTAAATATTCTTGTGCAATAATATGCAACTTTTTAGTTTCGTTTTCCTCTACATAGGCGCGCATATCATTATCAGATATAAATGAAACCACTTCATCTTTTGTAGGAAGCGACTCAACATTTCCTAATTTTCCTAAATCATTACCTGTCAAAACCATGCTTTCTTTTACTTCTATAGGTAATTGATCAACGCCAATTCCTAATGTACTAAGTGGTTTTGGTACTTCAAACAGACCTTGCTTAGCCCTAGAATACCAACTTCCTCCCATTCTGGATACCAAATCAATTTGATGTTGATCAATTTTCAAATTTTCGTCAATAATATCTTCCTGAACATGCACTTTAACCACCTCTGCAATAATCAAATTTCCAGCTCCGCCTTCTTTCCCTAAGTGAATAACTTGATTTACTTTACATTCATATTGTACGGGCGATTCTTTCACGCGAAAAGGCTTCACTAAATCCGATTTCAACATGGTCAAACCTGCTTTTTCAAATTCATTGACACCTTCAGGATATTCTGTGCTAGAAAGCGACATTTGTTGTACAATTGCATAATTAACCACATTAATTACTACTTCCTTAGTGTCTTCAGCATTCTCAAGCGTGTGTTTTGTCGTGTTGTTTCTTACCCTTCGCGCAGGCGAAAAAATCATTATTGGTGGATTAGCGCTAAACACATTAAAGAAACTGTAAGGCGATAAATTTGGATTTCCTTCAGCATCAATAGTGCTTGCAAAAGCGATAGGTCTTGGGCCAATTGAACCTAATAATATTCCATGTAATTCAGGAGTTTTTAAATCTGAGGGTAAAAAACTTTTCATTAATTTGAATTTTCCACAAAGGTAAACAAAGTATGTTGTTTTAAAAAATAAGGCTACAAAACTGCTTATTAGATTATTGCCAACCTCCTCCTAAGGCACGGTATAATTCTACATTAGATTCTAAAACTTGGCGTTTGTTCTCTACCACGTCTAACTCAGTATTCAACACATTTTCTTGTGCATTAAGAACTTCGAGGTAGTCGGCAAGACCGTTTTTTAATAAGTCTTCAGAGTATTCAAAAGCTTCTAAGTAAGCCCTGAACTCTTTTTCTTTAATCAATAATCTTTCTTGAAACATAGACAAGCTATACAATGCATTAGAAACTTCTTGGCCAGCAGTTAAAAGGGTTTGTTGAAATTGCAGTGCAGCTTGTTCTTGTTGCCCTTCGGCAGCTTCAAGTTGTGTTCTAAGTGCTCTGCGATTAAATACAGGTTGTGTAAATCCGCCTAAGGCATTATAGAAAATAGAGTTTGAGCTAAAAAAGTCGCTAAATCTTAAACTTTGCAGACCTGTCCCCGCATTTAAGCTAAAAGAAGGGTAGAGGCTAGCTCTAGCAACATTGGTTAACTCAAAGGCATTGATTAATTCATACTCTGCTGCAACCACATCAGGTCTGTTACGCAATAGTTGTGCTGGTACTCCTGTTTCAATTTGTGTTCCAATACGTTGTTCGCGGAGTGTGTTTCGTTCTGGTCGGTTGGGTTCTTTCGCTTTTAAAATGGTTAATGCATTTTCAGCTATCCAAAGTTCATTTTTCAAATCAAACAATAAGGCTTCAGCGGTGTAGACTTGAGCTTCTGTTTGTTTAACTGCTACTTTAGTCAATCTTCCAGACGACTTTAAAGCTTCGGTAGTAGCCAAGCTTTTTTTACGGGTGTTAATAGTTTTTTCGGTAATTTTAATTTGTTCATCCAAGGCTGCAATTTGATAGTAGAGTGAAGCTACTTGAGCTATAAGTTCAGTTTTAATGGCTTGATGACCAGCCACGCTTTGTAGGTAAGCCGCCTGAGTAGCTCTTTTGTTACTTCTAATTTTACCCCAGACATCAGCTTCCCAACTTAAGTCAATTGGCGCTTCATATTGAGTGATGGAATTAAAAAAGTTACCAAACTGCGAATTTGGAGCTAAATTTTGATAATTAATATTCCCAGAAAAGCTTATTTCAGGTAAATAACCTGCTTTTCCTTCTTTAAAAAAGGCATCTGCAACCATAATTTGCTGAAGTGCTATTCTAACATCTAAATTGTTGGTCAGAGCTTCATCAATATGGTTTTGCAGTAACGAATCTGTAAATACTTCACGCCAACTGATTTCAGCTACCGAAAGTGTGTCTTTTTGTTTTTCAATTTCGTCTGTTCTAAACAGTTTTTCATCGGGTTCAAAAGCATCATCTCGCTCATAATCCTTAGCTACAAAGCAGGATTTAAATAGCAGGATTTGACTGATTAAAACAGTAAAAATAAGTAGTTTCTTCATTATTCAGTAGGTTTTGTAATTTCAGGTTTCCCTGTTATTTTTTCTTGTAAATATTGAAAAACACTAAATAAAATAGGAATTACAAATATTCCCAGAACAGTACCAATTAATAAGCCTCCTGCGGCACCTGTTCCAATGGATTGATTACCTTTTGCTCCAACACCTGTAGCTAAAACTAAGGGGAGGAGTCCCAGTACAAAGGCCAACGAAGTCATTAAAATTGGACGTAGCCTAATTTTTGCGGCATCTAAAGAAGAACGCGCAATGCTGTATCCTTGTCTCCTTCGTTGAATACCAAATTCCACAATTAATATGGCATTTTTGGCTAGTAAACCAACTAACATTACCAAGGCAATTTGGAAGTATATGTTGTTTTCTAACCCACTTAAAGCGGTGACTAAATAGGCTCCAGCCACACCAATAGGCAGTGATAAAATTACCGCCAAGGGCAAGAGGTAGCTTTCGTATTGAGCGGCTAAGAAGAAATAAGCAAACAATACACTTAATACAAAAACTAAAACGGCTTGACCAGCTACAGTAATTTCTTCTCTTGTTATTCCTGAAAAGTCAATGTCGTAATTATTTGGGAGTTTTTCTGCTGCTTCTCTAACGGCTTCAATAGCATCACCAGAGCTAAACCCAGGCGCAGAAGAACCATTTATAGCAACAGCATTATACAGGTTAAATCGTTTCACCGTTTGTGGTCCATAAACCCTTTTTAAACTTACAAATTCTGAAATAGGAGCCATTTCTCCAGAGGTTGTTTTCACAAAAATACTGTTCAGGTCTTCCTCTTTGCTTCTGTTTTCGGGATAGGTTTGAGCAAACACACGAAACTGTTTTCCAAAACGGTTGAAATCTGAAACATAGAAACCACCGATATAAGATTGCAGAGTAAATACTAAATCACTCACACTAATGCCACTCATTTTTGCTTTAGGTACATCTATTTCCATTTCTAGCTGTGGAAACTCTGTGTTGAATGAATTGGAAGCAAAGCCCACACGATCATCCTGATTTAATACATCAGAAAATTCTTTTGCTGCTTTATCCAAGTCTTTTAAATCGCCATATTTTCGATCAATTAACTGAACTTCAAACCCATCGGCACTTCCATATCCAGGTACACTTGAAGGAGTGAAAAAGATTACTTCTGCGTCCGAAATATGCGCAGTTCGCTTGGTCATTTCATCTACCAAAGCATCTACTTGAGTTTCAGGAGAAGTTCGATCTTCCCACCGGTCAAGAATTATAAAACCTTGGGCATACGAACTTCCTGATCCAGCAAAAAAGTTTCTACCGCTGGTAATAGAGGCATTTCTCACTCCAGGTACGTCTTTAATACTTTCATAAATTTGATCGGTAGCTACAAAAGTTCGGTCTAGAGAGGCTCCTGGAGGCAGCTCTACATTCATAAAAATCACCCCTCTGTCTTCAGTAGGCACAAAACCTTTAGGGACACTGTTTTGAAAAGTAATAATTCCGAAGATAGCTAAACCAACAAAGCTAAAACTCAGCCAGCGGTGACGTAATAAAAACTGTAAGGAATTGATGTATTTCTTTTGAAAGCTTTGAAATGCTGCATTAAAGGCTTTATAGAAAACTCTAAAGAAGGATTTATTTTTTTCATTTTTAGGTTTCAAAATAATAGCACATAAAGCTGGGCTTAAAGTAAGTGCATTAACAGAAGAAATAAAAATGGCTATAATAAGCGTAACTCCAAACTGTTCAAAAAACACCCCTGCTGGCCCTTTGATGAAAGTTACAGGAATAAATACCGCCCCCATGACTAAAGTGGTTGAAATGATTGCTCCACTAATTTCACTCATTGCAGATATGGAAGCTTGCCGCGCATTTTGATGGCCCTCTTCCAGTTTTGCATAAACCGCTTCAGATACTACAATGGCATCGTCTACCACAATACCAATAGCCAATACCAAGGCAAATAAGGTAAGCAGATTGATGGAATAACCAAAGAGATTCATGAAAAAGAAGGTACCAATTAAAGAAACGGGAACTGCTATAGCAGGTATTAGTGTAGTTTTAAAATCTTGAAGAAAAATAAAAACCACAACAAAAACAAGTAAAAAGGCTTGGATAAGAGTAGATTTCACTTTATCAATGGAAGCTGTAAGAAAGCGATTAGTATCATAGTTGATGATATAATCCATTCCTTTTGGAAATTCTTCCTTAAGCTCATCTAATTTTACATATAATTCCTCTATGATTTCTTGCGCATTAGAGCCTGGGGTTTGAAAAACTCCAAAACTCATTCCTGGATGTCCTTTGGAACGTGTTTTACTAAGGTAGGAAAAAGCATCTAGCTCAATGTCAGCAACATCTTTTAATCGAAGCATGTTGCCATCCTCCAAGGCGGTTATTACAATATCCTCATATTCTTCTTTGGTCTTGTACCTCCCTTTATATTTGATAATGTATTCAAAAGCTTCACCAACATTTTGACCTAATGCTCCAGCGGCTGCTTCAATACTTTGTTCTCTAACAGCATCAATTACCTCTTGTGCACTTAATCCATAATTGGCCATTCGATTAGGGTCTAGCCATAAGCGCATAGCATAATCTTTTCCTCCAAATACATTTACTTCAGCAACCCCATTAACTCGCTCCAACTCTGGCTTTACGTTGATGTTTAAATAGTTCTGAACAAAGGTATCGTCAAACTCTGGATTAGCCGAATAGACCGAAATATATACCAAAGCAGTATTGGTACGCTTTTGCGTAATGATTCCCGCTCTTACTACTTCCTCTGGTAGGATGGGGTTGGCTCTGGTAACACGGTTTTGCACATTGACCGCTGCAATATCGGGATCATAATCTTGTTCAAAGAAAATATTGATTTGAGCTGAACCATCATTACTTGCTGTTGAGGTAATATAAGTCATACCCTCTACACCATTAATTTCTTCTTCCATAGGATTAATGACGCTCTCAATAATGGTTTCGGCATTTGCTCCTGGAAAGTTTGCGGTAACTTGAACCGTTGGAGGAGCTATATCTGGGTATTGAGTAACGGGTAAATCTAACAAGCCCAATACTCCTAACATCACTAAAATGATGGAGATTACTGTGGAAAGAACAGGGCGATTTATAAACGTTTTTAGCATGATGGCTTATTTAAAAACTTGTTTGTAATCCTCAATTACTTCTTCTAAAGTTACCTTTTTCACTTTGATTTGATCACCTTCTTTAACTCTATTAAGCCCTCTGGCCATAATTTGATCACCTTCTTCTAAGCCATTTTTTAGTACAAAAACTTGTTCATTACGATCTTTAATAGTAATGGGTTTTTCAACTAAGCTATCTTTTTCTACTAAGAACACAAAGCGTTTATTTTGTCGTTCAAAAGTTGATACCGTTGGAACAAGTAGTTGGTTTTCATAAGTTGTTGGCAATAGTACGCTTCCGCTAGCTCCGTCTCTAATAATTCTATTTGGGTTGGGGAATTTTGCTCTAAATGTAATGGTTCCAGTGATTTGGTTTACATCGCCAGAAATAGCTTCTATTTTTCCTTTTTCGGCATATATTCTTCCATTTGAAAGCTTGAATTCTATGGGTGGAAAGTTTTCAATCCGATCTTCAACTGTTTTTCCTTCTGCTTCATCTATAAAGTCAAGAAAATCTTTTTCATTCATTGAAAAATACACAAAAACCTCTTCAATTTTTGAAACTCGTGTAAGTGGCATGGCATCTCCAGGACTTACTAAAGCACCATTTCTAAAATTTATTCTTCCCACATATCCATCCACAGAACTTCTAATGTTGGCGTAATCAATATTAGCTACAATGCTGTTGTAATTACTTTTGGCATCTTGGTAATTAGCTTTTGCAGTGCGAAGCTCAATTTCACTTACAATTTCTTTTTCAACTAAAGGTTCTAATTTTTCAATTTCATAGGCTGCTGATTCCATTCTAGCTTTGGCAGCTTCTGCTTCACCATCTAAGCTTTCAGTTTCCACAAGAAACAAACTTTGCCCCTTAGTTACTTTTTGCCCTTCATCAACCAAAACATCGGTAATATAACCTGATACTTTTGCCCTAATTTCACTGCTTACAATACCTTCTACTCTAGCGGGATAAGACTTATACGTGGTAAGGTCTGCACGTGCTAAAGAAAGTACAGGAAATTCTTCTGGTTCATTTTCTTGATGTTCCTCAGAGGCCTCTTGGCAAGCCAAAAATAATAGAGCCAAGCATATGGATAGTAGGTAAATATTATATTTCATCATTCAATTTTGTTAATTTTTTTAAAGCTGAATTATATTGATTTTCCATAGCATTTAAATGTTCTTGATAGAGGCTTAATTTTGGCTGAACCTGATCAAAACCTTCAATATGATGTGCGCTATTAAAAGCAATAATTTGATTCACCATTTGTTGTTCTTTATTCAGTTGCTCTAAACCTTCTTCAACTCTAAGACATAAAAAGTGTGGGGAAGGTTTAAAGTATCTTTTTCGATCACCTTTTACAGTGTTATATGTGATTCGTTTAGTATCTTGTAAAAGTTTCAAATTTGTTGATACGCTACTTTTACTAGAAGCTAAATCTTGGGTAATTTGTTCAAAACTTAATCCGTTGCGTGTGCTTAGTAATAATAAAGCATATATCCTTGCTGCTAAGGGCGGTAGTTCAAACAGGCTTTCAAAGTGAATGCCCAAATTTTCAATTAATTGTTCTTTTTTCAACATGTTAGATTAAATTACAAATTTAATTTAGTTCGGTTGATACAAAACCAAAAGAACTTATAATTCACATTTTTTTAATTGAGTTTATGAAATAGGTATTGTGAAGGCATTTGTTTTATACCTCCACAGAGGATTCCATATAAATTTACCTATTTTTGTTTCTCTATTAAACTTTGAAAATGAAAATTATCTCTTATAATGTCAATGGAATTCGTGCAGCCTTAAAAAAAGGTCTTGTAGATTGGTTGGTTAAAGCAGATGCTGATGTAGTTTGCTTTCAAGAAACGAAAGCACAGCCCGAACAAATTGATGACTCGCTTTTTCATGAAATAGGCTATCCATATGTATACTGGTTTTCAGCTGAAAAGAAAGGGTACAGTGGTGTAGGTATTCTTTCTAAAAAAAAGCCTATTAATGTAACCTATGGAACTGGGATTACGTATATGGATAAAGAAGGTAGAAATTTACGTGTAGACTTTGATGGAGTTTCTATAATGAGTATGTACCTACCATCAGGAACAAATGATGACCGATTAAGCTTTAAGCTTACTTATATGGATGATTTTTTAGCATATACAAAAAAATTGAAGAAAAAAATTCCTAAATTGGTGGTGTGTGGCGATTATAACATTTGTCACGAACCTATTGATATTCACGATCCTGTAAGGTTGAAAAGTGTGTCTGGTTTTTTACCCGTAGAACGTGAATGGCTTTCCCGTTTTATTGCCTCTGGTTTTGTGGATAGCTTTAGAAAAATGCATCCTGAACAAGAAACGTATTCGTGGTGGAGTTACCGTGCTAATGCTAGAAACAATAATAAGGGTTGGCGTTTAGATTACCACATGGTGACCAACAACCTGGCCTCAAAAATTAAAAACGCTCAAATATTAACTCAAGTAAAACATAGTGACCATTGCCCCGTTGAATTAGAATTAAACACCTAAAAAAAGATATGAGAACAATCAAATTATTTTCCGTTTTTGCTATTGCAGCAGTAATGGCTAGCTCTTGTGTAAGCCAGAAAAAGTTTAAACAGCTAGAAGAACAATACAACAATTTAGTTGACGATTTTCAAGCCCTTGATGAGGCTAAAAACGAGTGTGATGAGAGCCTAGCTTCTGTTGAAAAGGAATTATTAGAACAAAAGAAGGCTTATAATGAATTAAAAGAAGAGGAAGAGCAACTACGAATGAATTATGCCAATTTAAAAAACAATTACCTTAACCTATCTAAGTCGTATGATGCTTTAGAAAAAAACTCCTCTTCTGCTTTAGCAGAAAACTCAAGGAAAAACAGGGAGTTATTAAAAGAGCTTGAAGAGAAAGAGAAAGCTTTAAACGAGGAGCAAAAACGATTAGAAAAATTACAATCAGATCTAGCTTCTCGTTCAGAGCGTATTGATGAATTAGAGAAACTAATTAATGATAAAGAAGAAAAGATGGCTAACCTAAGAACTACGCTAGCTAATGCCTTAACCAATTTTGAAGGTAAAGGCTTAACCGTTGAACAGCGGGATGGAAAAGTATATGTTTCAATGGAAAACAAACTTTTATTTGATTCGGGAAGTTGGAATGTAGGAACAGAAGGGAAAAAAGCAGTACAAGAATTAGCTAAAGTCTTAGCAGCTAATGAAGATATTGCTGTACTAATTGAAGGCCATACTGATGATGACCCTTATCGCGGTTCAGGTCAACTCTCAGATAACTGGGATTTATCTACCAAACGCGCTTCAGAAGTACTTCGTTTGGTACTTAAAAATAAAGACATTAATCCACAAAATTTAACTGCTGCTGGTCGAGGTGAATTTGCTCCTGTGGCTACTAATGAAACTCGAGACGGTAAAGCCAAAAACAGAAGGATTGAAGTGATATTAACTCCCAAGTTAGATGAAATTTCAAATCTATTGAATGATATGTAATACCGGTAATTTCAACTGATAAGTGGTATAAACATCTTTAATGTTATATTTTTAACAGAGTCCAGCAATTTTTTGCTGGACTCTGTTTGTTTAAAGTTAGTTGAATAAATTTTTTTTAAATCCATTTGGATTTCATTATAAAAATATTATATATTTGATTTAACTAATTGAAAGTGAAAGATAAATCCAAAAGCTAACCGCAATATTTAACTTTATCTACCTCTTTTCAATTAGTAATTTAGAGTAATTAAATTATTTATTAACTTAAATCTACACATTATGAGTTTAAGAAATTCTGTTCAATTAATTGGAAACTTGGGTAACGATCCAGAGGTTTTAAAAATGGAAAACGGCAACAAATTAGCTAAGTTTTCAATCGCAACCAATGAAACTTACCGCAAAAAAGACGGTGAAAAAGCTACCGAAACACAATGGCACAATGTTGTGGCATGGGGAAAAACTGCTGATATTGTAGAAAAATATTTAGCTAAAGGTAAGGAAGTAGCTGTACACGGCAAGCTAACATCAAGGTCTTACGAGACCAAAGAAGGTGAAAAAAGATATGTCACCGAAGTAGTTATTGATGAAGTGCAAATGCTTGGAGGAAAATAAATTTTTTAGGTTGAACTAAAAGAAAAAGCCCACTAATTAGTGGGCTTTTTTGTTTTTTAAGTTATTCTTCGCTTACTCGTTCTTTGCATACATCAATTCTTGGTGCTCACTTAGACGAGCATCAAAAATAGCTTGATTGTGCTGAGTAGAAGCATTAGCATCTAGTTTGATTTCATCCCCAGTAGGTAAGTGAAGAACGTAGAAACCATCCTCAAAAGTAGCTAGTTCTTGTAATTCACCATTTTCACCTACTAAATTCCATGTTTGATTGTCTGGAGTGTACATCATCACTACTTTTTCACCTGCATGTTCACCAGTTAATTTTTCAATGGTAAACTTGTTCTTCTCAGCAGTCATTTTCACCTTTATGCCATCTACTTCTGCATATTGCGTTTCTTTTTCTCCTTCTGCCATAGCAATTGGATTGCTGCCTGTCCAGAATTCAATTACATTTAAAATAATAACATCAGCAAAGAAGAATAGTCCGTAAACAGGTACAATGTTTAAAGCCCAAAAAACTAGGTTGTCAACAAACTTATTGCTTGTTAAACCATCATTCCAGTCTCTTAAATTGTTAAACGCCTTAAACGAGCCTAAACAAGATGAGCTTAATAAAGTTAAAGACAAGGCTCCGCAAATAATCATTTTTCTTTTCATTGTGTAAGGTTTTAAGTTAAGACACTAAGTTAACAAATGAAATTCTTATTTTGTTATAGTTTTTCTAAATTATTTTCACGATTTATATCGGCCATTAGCTGTGAGGGGTCTATTTCAATCATTTTCACCACCTTACCTTGAGTATTAATTTTTAAATCGTACGTAGGCATAGCCCATGCCCACCTAGAATGGATATGCTGCATTCCTGGTTTGTTCCAACGCATCATTTGAAGCGGAATATAATGAAGTTCTTTAGTGTTGTCCTCAAAAGTGATTTCCACCTCCAAAGGCATAGGCATCAATCCTATTCGCTCCAATACAATATGTAATTGGTCTTCCTCCTGAGAAACACTTTCAATTCCGTAATCGATGGTATTAACGGTTTCCGTCCAATCTACTAAATACCAATCTAATTCCGCTCCAGAAACCTTTTCGGCCACGCGCTTAAAATCATTAGGTGTAGGATGTTTGAATTTCCATTCATGAAAGTATCTTTTGATGGTTTCTTCCAATAAGTTTTCACCGATTAAATAGCCTAGTTGCGACATAAAAACAGCTCCTTTAGAGTAGGCAGAAATGCCGTAAGCCTGATTAAATTCCCACCGATCTGCCTGGGTGGTAAGCGGTTGCTGAGCATCAGAATTGGCTAATGAAATATAGCCTTGGTAAGCTCGTACTAGTGGAAAATCATCACCTTTTTCTAATATTTCATTCTCTGCAAGGGTAGAAATATAAGTAGTCATACCTTCGTCCATCCATTCATATTTAGATTCATTAGTGGCTAACACTTGTTGAAACCAAGAATGAGCTAATTCATGAGCAGTTACACCAAAAAGACTTGCATAACTTCTTTCTCCTGTAATTAGTGTGCACATAGCGTATTCCATACCACCATCACCCCCTTGAATTACAGTGTATTGATCATAAGGGTAAGGACCAATGTGTTCGTTGAAATACAGCAACATTTTTTCAGTGTCAGGTTGCAGTTTTTTCCAGTTTTCTTTGATATCATCCTTGTCTTTATAGATGAAATGAAGTTCCGTGCCATCGGCTGCAGTTAGACGATCATGTACGAAATTAGGGTCAGCAGCCCAAGCAAAATCATGCACTTGTGGAGCAACAAAATGCCAGGTTTTGGTTTTTCCTCGTTTTTTTACTTTAGCCCCTTCCTCTTCGTAACCATGACCAATCTCATTAGGGTTTTGCAAATAGCCAGTACCCCCTATGGTGTAATTTTTATCAATTTTTATTTTCACATCATAATCTCCCCAAACACCATGAAACTCTCTTCCAATGTAGGGGTGAGCGTGCCAGCCCTGAAAATCGTATTCAGCCATTTTGGGGTACCATTGCGTCATTGATAATTCTACCCCTTCTTTGTTTTGTCTTCCTGAACGTCTAATTTGTTTGGGAACCTGACCTTTAAAATCCATTTCAAAAACTGTGGTTTGTCCGGGGAGTATAGGTTGTTTTAATTCTACTTCTAAGACAGTTCCTACTATTTCATAGGTTAAATTTTGTCCGTCTTGTTGCAATGAAGCTACATCAATATAACCTATTTCTTCTTCAGCAAGTTTAGCAATTCGATCACCTACTCTTGGATCAGGATCTGCTATAGTTCTAGAACGCACGTCCATTTCACTACCTGGCTGAAATGCATTGAAATACAAATGATAAAAAACTTTATTCAATGTGTCTGGTGAATGATTAGTGTAGGTAAGTTTTTGTTTTCCTTGGTATTGATATTTTTTGACATCCATATCAATTTCCATTTCATAATTGGCTTCTTGTTGCCAGTAAGAGGTGTTGTTTTGTGCTAATAAACTACTTGATAAAATACCAAGCATTAAGACTAAATTAAGAGCTTTTTTAAAATTCATCATTTTATTATTTGAAAAGCGAAAATAAATTTTTCCAACCTAATAAAATAGTGAAGTGAGAAATATGTATTTTCTTTAAGAAAAAAGTAAAGGCAATTATTAGCCAAGTTGAAGCTTTTAATTTTTGTACTTTTTATAGCCTAAGTACATCCAACAAAGCAGGTAGTAAAGCGATTGAATAGGGTTTAAGTTTTCTACATTTCTATAAAAATACCATTGCGACTTAATCAATTTTTTTTTGTCTCTGCTTAAAGAGTTTTGCCGAATTCTATAGACTGCATGAGGCTCTTTAATTCCGTAAGCATAGGGTGTTTTCTTTAAATACTGAAGCCAGAGTCCCATGTCCTGTCGTTTTTTTACCTCCGGCATGTATAGCTTTCCTAGTTGTTGTACATCAATAAAAGCAGTTAAACATGAAATGGAATTGGTTTTTAAAATATCTGTATAAATGACTTTCTTTGGAACTATAAAATCTGAATAGATAAATTCAAGCTGCTCATTACTTCGTTTATACGAAGCAAAAACAAATGGGACTTTAGTTTCCTGAATTGTATTGATACTGTTTTCCAGATGAAATTCAAACCAAAGATCATCAGCATCTAAGAAGGCTAAGTAACTCCCTTTTGCTTCTTCTATTGCCTTATTTCTAGCCACAGCTGGCCCTGAGTTTTGAATTAAATTATACCACTTCACTCTAGCGTCTTTGGCTGCTATTTTTTTTATCTTTTCAACCGTACCGTCTGTGGAAGCATCATCTACAATAAGCAATTCCCAATGCGTATAGGTTTGTTGTTGTACAGAAGCAATGGTTTCTTCAATAAAAGCTTCAGCATTGTAGGCGGCAGTAATTATAGAAACTAACTTTGTCATTAGTATGCTTTTTCTTCGCCTTTAAAAATATTGGTAGCTGTGAGTAGAATTATTTTTATATCCAAAAATAAAGACCAGTTTTCAATGTAAAAAATATCATACTTTACACGGTTAATAATATCTATTTCAGTTTCAATTTCACCTCGAAACCCACTTACTTGTGCAAGCCCTGTTATACCTGGCTTTATAAAATGCCTTAACATAAATTTATCTACTTGTTTAGCGTACATGTTTGTGTCGCTAACCATATGAGGGCGAGGCCCTACTACACTCATATCTCCTGTAAATACATTGAAGAATTGAGGCATTTCATCAAGACTAGTTTTTCTTAAAAATTCTCCAATTTTGGTGACTCTTCTATCGTTTTTCTGCGCCTGATTTAAATCAGCCTCTTGGTTGGGCACCATTGACCTAAATTTTAAACAACTAAATTCTTCATTACCTAAACCTGTTCTAATTTGTTTAAAGAAAATAGGCCCTTTAGACTCCAATCTAATCAATAACGCAATTAATGGAGTAAACCAAGATAAAAAGAAAACGATTACAAAACTAGATACCAGTAAGTCAAATACACGCTTTTGAAAAAGATTAATAGAATCTTCTAAAGGTATATTTCGAATAGAAAGTATGGGCAAAACACCATAGTAATCTACCCTCAATTTTTTGGAAAATACATCTTTATTATCGGGTAAAAACTTAATTACAATCAAATTATTATCAGCAAAGTTGATAAGATTGTTGATGTATTCATTATCAATATTAGAAACCGAGCAATAAATTTCATGAATTTCATTTTTGTGAATGTAATTGTAAATTTTTTCTAGTTCTTGTTTTCCTTTTTCACCTTTTCCAATAAAAAATGTGCGTTCATATTGGTAACCATATTCGGGGTTTTCTAAAAAAAATTGCTTTAATTGGAAAGTTTTGGTTGAGCTTCCTATAATGATTGTTTTTCTAAAGTTTTTCCCGTAAACACTCCTATATCGTTTTAAAAAGTAAAATAAAGTGAATTTGGCTAAAAGTATAAAACTAAATGAAAAGCCTAAAAAAATGGCGATTAATCGGTTTTCAATTCCTTCAAAAAAAAACCGAAAAAAGGTGAAGGTCATGAAGGTGAAAACGAAGAAATGAGTGACGGATTGGGATACAATTTTTCCTACCTTGGTGAATCGGTATACTTCATAAAAGCTTGAATTTATAGAAAGAACTACCCAACCAACTACACAACTAAATGCAAAAAAAGAAAATTCACTTAATTCAAAATCAAAGGTAAAATATGCAAATAAAAGAATTAAGCTTAAATCTATAATATAAGAAATAGGCCTAAGGAAAATTGAATATCTTTTATTTCCAATAGTCTTCATTGGGTAATCTACTTTTGGATGTATTTAGTAAAATCCTTATGTTCACTATAACGTAATTCTTCTTTGGTTAGTGTTTTAAAGTAGTTGTAAGTAATTTTCATTCCCTCTTCTCGGCTAACTTTTGGCTCCCAATCAAGAATTTCTTTAGCTTTTGTAATATCTGGTTGACGCTGTAATGGGTCATCTTTTGGAAGGTCCTTAAAAACAATTTTTTGCGTTGTTCCCGTTAGTTTGATGATCTCTTCAGCAAATTCTAAAATGGTAATTTCGTGTGGATTACCAATATTTACTGGTTGGGTATAATCACTAAGTAATAAACGATAAATGCCTTCTATTTGGTCATCTACATAGCAAAAAGAGCGCGTTTGTGAACCCTCTCCAAACACCGTTAAATCTTCGCCCCTTAAAGCCTGACCTATAAATGCGGGAATTACACGACCGTCATTTAAGCGCATTCTTGGGCCGTAGGTATTAAAAATTCTTACTATTCTAGTTTCTAAACCATGAAAGGTGTGGTAAGCCATAGTAATTGATTCTTGAAAACGCTTGGCCTCATCATAAACCCCTCTCGGGCCAATGGTATTCACGTTACCGTAGTAATCTTCTGTTTGTGGGTGTACTAAAGGATCTCCATAAACTTCTGAAGTACTTGCAATCAAGATTCGAGCTTTTTTTTCCTTGGCAAGTCCCAGCAAATTATGCGTGCCTAAAGAACCGACTTTTAAGGTCTGAATTGGAATTTTTAAATAATCAATGGGGCTGGCTGGTGAGGCAAAATGAAGAATATAATCTAATTTTCCTGGAACATGAACAAACTTTGTTACGTCATGATGATAGAATTCAAAATTTTCTTTTCCAAAAAGATGCTCTATATTTTTTAAATCGCCAGTGATTAAATTATCCATTGCTAAAACATGATAGCCTTCGTCTATAAATCTATCACATAAATGTGAACCTAGGAATCCTGCAGCTCCAGTTATCAAAATTCTTTTCAAAATGACTGAATTTTAAATTGTTAATTTTTTTAAGAACAACAAAATTACAACTTTTTACTAGATTCTAAGCTGATTAATTAGCTTTGTTTTGCGTCAAAAAATGCGACCACCAGAAACCTATAATCGAATTTAAATCAATTGCTTTATAACCACTCCGTTTTTTCTTCAATGCTAGATTTTCTTTCACCAACAGGCAATTCTCCTTCAAAGTAACCCATATAAAAGAAACCCAAACATTTTTCATTTTCTTGCATATCAAAAAAATGATGCATTTGCTGAATTACTGCTGGGGAGCTCCAATAGCTACCAATTCCTAATTCGGTACATTTCAGCCACATGTTTTGAACCGCCATTGAAACGGCAGCAACCTCTTCCCATTCGGGAACACTTTCTTTAGGGTCGCGTTGCATACAAATTGCTAAAACAGCAGAAGAGGCTTCAAATTTTGAGCGTATTTTTCGTTCTTTGAAGCTGGATAATTCGCCTTCCTTCTGTTTTTCAGCCACCACAAAATCGGCTAACTTTTGCTTGCTATTGCCTTTTAAAACCTTAAAACGCCAAGGCTCTGTTTTTCTATGTGTAGGCGCCCAATTGGCTACTTCTAAGATTTCTTTCAAGATAGAATCCTCAATTTCTTTAGCTATATATTGTGCTGGAAATACAGATCTTCGTTTTTTAATCAATTCAGTTATATTCATCGTTCAATTAATTAAATAGTTCAACAATAACCTTTTTTATTCTACTCCTATCATCATCTGTTAAATTGCTTCCGGAAGGTAAGCAAAGTCCATTTTCAAAAAGTTTTTCAGCTACACTGCTCCCGTAGAAGGGCGTATTTTCAAAAATTGGCTGTAGGTGCATGGGTTTCCAAAGTGGTCTGCTTTCAATATTTTCAGCTAAAAAAGCCATGCGAATTTGCTCTCTGTCTATCCCTTTTGTTTTGTCTGAATTGACCAAGATACAGCTTAACCAATGGTTAGAAAAATAATCGTAATTGGGCTCTTGAAGTACTTCAATTCCGTCAATATCTTTAAAAAGATCAACATAAAATTGATTCATTTTTCGTCTTAAATCAACGTGCTTATCCAACACTAACATTTGACCTCTACCTACTCCGGCTACCAAATTGCTCATTCGGTAATTATAACCAATTTGTGAATGTTGGTAATGTGGTGCTTCGTCTCGCGCTTGGGTTGCTAAAAAAACGGTTTCTTGTTTTAACTCTTTTGTTGGGGCAACCATTGCACCTCCTCCCGATGTAGTAATGATTTTATTCCCATTAAAAGACAATGCGGCTAAACTACCAAAAGTTCCGCAATTTTTTCCTTTATAATGCGAACCTAAAGCTTCAGCAGCATCTTCAATCACAGGAATATTGTAATTTTGGGCTACCTCATGTACAGCTTCAACTTGATACGGCATTCCGTAAAGGTGAACTGCAATTATAGCTTTGGGTTTTTTTCCTGTTTTTTTAATTCTATCTTTAATAGCTTCTTCCAAAGCCTGTGGGCAGATGTTCCAAGTGAGTTCTTCGCTATCTACAAAAATGGGTTGAGCGCCTTGATATAGGATAGGATTTGATGAGCCACAAAAAGTAAAACTTTGGCAAATCACTTCATCATCCAGCCCAACCCCCAATTGAACTAAAGCTAAATGAAGAGCCGCTGTACCGCTGGATAAACAAGCTACATGATGAGTGCTTCCTAAGTATTGTTTTAGATCTTCTTCAAAACCTTCTACATTAGGACCTAATGGGGCTATCCAATTGGTTTCAAAAGCTTCATTGACAAATTTTTGCTCCTCGCCACCCATGTGAGGTGAAGAAAGCCATATTTTTGGTAAGTTGCTCATGTTTGTTTTTTTCTGAATGGTAAAAATACAGTATCTAAAATTATTTTGATATCCACTAAAAGAGAAACTTCTCTTCTGTATTTTAAATTGATTTCTAATTTATGCGGAAAAAGCACTTCATCATTGTATTTTATGGGATTTTCCTGTTGTTGAAGCAATGCCTCTTCATTAATATATTTTAATGAAGCCCATCCTGTTAAACCGGGTTTCAAATCTAAAATTGGCTGGTACTTTGATTCTATTTGGTCATAGTAACCAGGAATGTCTGGTCGCGGTCCCACAATACTCATTTCTCCTTTAAGTACGTTAAGTAGTTGTGGAATTTCATCTAATTTTGACTTTCTAAGGAAACGCAAAAAAGCATGTGATTTTCCATCCTCTTTTATGGTTTTGAACTTAATAATTGTAAATAGAGAAGCTTTTTTACCAACTCGCTTTTGCAAAAAGAAAACTTTTCCGCGATGAATATAAAGCAAAACAATACTAATTAAGATAAAAAATGGAAACAACAAAACCAAACCGATGAAGGCCAAAAAGAAATCTAAAATAGGCTTTACAAAGCGAAGATACATCCCTGTTGTTTTCTTGCAAAGATGAAGAAAATTATTACACAAAACCAAGCAAGTTTTAGGTTGTGGTTAATTCATTGAATTTATTTGGAACTTTCAATGTAAAAGTGATGTCGCATTCTGCTAATTAGGCTTTGCTTTTTAAGTTCCCTCCCCTTTGTGGAGGGCTAGGGAGGGGCTTTTGACCTTCCGCAGGAGAGCTCCTTCGGTACTATTTCAACTCCACTCCCGTTCGTTGAAATCACTCAGTAACCATACTTTTTTTGTCTTTCCGTACGCCATCTCTTTCTTTTTGTCTTTCCGTACGAGCGATAGCGAGATGCGGAATCTTATGAATTGGAATTCTGAATTTTCTGTCAGCTCGAGTGATTTCAATTTGTTTTTGGTAAAAAAACAGATTGAAATCGTACTTCGATTGTACTCAGCAGAACTATCGAGAGCTT
>PXFS01000139.1 GCA_003564185.1 Flavobacteriaceae bacterium | reverse complement strand
TTTGAAGAACATAGGATGTTTGTAGCCAGATTGAATTTAAGGTACAATTTTGGTCAGAAGTACATTTCCAGACCAGATGGAAAATATACCATCAACAACAATAAATATCCCACCTTATACTTCAATTACACCAAAGGATTTGGCTCCGATATTAGTAATTATAATTTTGATCATTTGAACTTTAGCGTCCAGCAACAGGTGAATTTGAAAAATTTAGGAAGATTTAATTATAGCGCCAATGCGGGAACTTTCTTTGGAAATCAAGACATGGCTATTGTTGATTTTAAGCATTTTGCTGGAAATGAAACTTATGTGGGCACGTCTTCAACGTATATCAATCGATTTAATTTGTTAGGATATTATGATTATTCCACATCAGAAAATTATTTTCATGCCCATGTAGAACATAATTTTAAAGGTTGGGTACTCAATAAAATTCCGCTGATTAATCAATTGAATTACAATTTAATTTTAGGAGCAAAAACCTTACAAGTAAATGGTTTTGATTCCTATAATGAACTATCTGTAGGAATAGACAATTTAGGATTTGGCAAGTTTAGGGTTTTGCGTTTAGATTTTGTTAAGCCATACCAAAACGGCTGGCAAAGTGGGGGCGTGATTTTTGGACTTAAATTTTTGGATTTGTTGTAATATTTCTTCAAGGAATATTAGTGTTTTAATCAATTTTCTTCATCATTTTTTCAACTATATTGAAAGCTGCTGGACAGATAGCTACATTTTTCTGTGTAAGATTTGTGATTTGGTGAAACTTTTTTCGGTTGGTATGTGGAAATTCAGCACAGGCTTTTGGTCTATGCTCGTAGATAAGACAAGTATGATCATTTAGTAAGAATGTACAAGGTACCTGTTGAAGTACATAATCATTTTCTTCATCAATTCTTAAGTACGTAGAAATAAATTGCTGAGGCTTCATTTTTAAAAACTTACTGATGCGAACAATATCTTTATCTGTAAATAGCGGCCCTGTAGTTTTACAGCAATTAGCACAACTTAGACAATCGGTTTGTTCGAATTCTTCATCATGAAGTTCTTGCATAACTAGGTCTAAATTTTTTGGTGGCTTTTTTTTTAGCTTTTTAAAAAACTTTGCCCTTTCATTATGTGTATCTTTGGCTCGTTGTGGTAAATTCTTTAATATTTCTTCCATGAAACAAAATTACTTATCCCATTCTATAGTACCAAGACAAAAAGACGTTTTTGGGAAAGCCGCCTTAGATTTTATTGAGCAAGGAAAAGCTCCAAAAATAAAAGTATACGCCGAACATTTTGATACTGATTTTATCCCTGTTGACTATTTATTCAGAGATTACAAGGAAATGCCACCCTTAGAACAAAAAGCCTTAAATTGTGTAAAAGGTAAGGTTCTAGATGTGGGGGCAGGAGTAGGTAGCCACTCTTTATATATTCAAAATACACTTCAATTAGAAGTTACAGCCATAGATTATTCGTATGGAGCAATTCAAGTTGCTCAACAAAGGGGGTTAAATCATGCCATTGCTACTAATTTTTATAATTTTTCACATGATTTAAAATATGACACGCTGTTAATGTTGATGAATGGGATAGGAATAGCAGGTAAGTTGTCATTTTTGCCGTTATTTTTTCAACATGCGAGAAATTTATTAACTCCAAATGGTAAAGTTATTTTAGACTCTTCAGACTTAATTTATTTATACGATAGTGAAGAGCTAAGTCATCTAAATCATTATTATGGTGAGATGAGTTATCAGATTGGCTATAAAGACCTCATTTCTGATTCATTTGATTGGCTTTATATTGGTTTTGAAGAACTTCAACAGCAAGCTCAAATAAATCATTTTTCATGTCGACTTTTGGCTTCTGGAGAGCATTATGATTACTTGGCAGAGTTGCAACCTATTTAATTTCAATTGATTTTTGAATAACCTCTTCCATAGTAATTTGCAGATTTTCTGGCAAGGGATGATCTTTTGGTACAGGAGCTAAAAACCGATCATTATTTGAGTTGTAAACTTGTTTAAAAAGAGGGTTTTCTAATTGGAGCTTGTAACAAATTTCTTCAATTAATTCGTTATGATGTATCAAATCTGAACTTCCTAAATGAAAAATTCCAGACCATTCACGATTGATTATAAAATGGATTTGTTGCGTTACTTTAGTAAATATACTTGCATTAATTACAACATTAGGAAAAACTTCAATGGGTTCATTGAGCTTAAATAAGTTTTGAATTTCTTTAATTCTAGGCGAACCGTGACCAAAGAGCATAGGCAGTCTAGCAATACAAAAGTGAGCTTCTGGCAAGCGCATAAGTAAGTTTTCTATTCGGATTTGGTATTTGCCATATGCACTTACCGATAGTGTTTTATCGTATTCGTATGAAGGATAGTTAGTAAAAGCATCAAATACATTTGAGGAAGAGAAGAAAATGATTTGAAAACCAAATTCTAAAGACAAAATAGCTAATTCTTGATGAACTTGGATTTGATTATCTGAAGAAGTCCTAAATGCAGAAATTACCACACCTGGTTTTATCTGTTGAATAAATACAGCAGGCGACTCCTTATAAGCGTCCCATTGTTCAAAACGTTTATTTTGATGAAGTTTTTTTTCTCCAGTATGGTATGTGGCATATACATCAAAGTAAGCTTGTAGTTCTTTGTACAGGTGTCCTCCTAAAAAACCGCTGCCTCCTAAAATTAATATGCGTTTGCTTTTTCTAGCCATTTTATACTTTCTGAATAAAATATACAAAATAAAAAACAGGCCTGTAAATACAGCGCCTGTTTTTGATTAATTATGGGTTAAATTAAGATTTGTAAAAAGGGGGTTTCACCACTTTTGCAGGAACCACTTTTTTTCTTATTTGAATATAAATAGGTGTATCTACTTTGCTCATTTCAGTTTTCACATAACCCATTCCTATTGCTTTTTTTAAACTTGGAGACATAGTACCAGAAGTTACAACACCAATTTGATTATGGTTTTCATCTAAAATTTCATAATCTTTTCTTGGAATGCCTTTTCCTTCTAACTCAAAACCAATCAATTTTCTTTTTGCTCCTTCTTCTTTTTCTTTTTTTAACGCTTCAGCATTAATAAAATCTTTTGTGAATTTTGTAATCCATCCCAACTTCGCCTCAATAGGAGAAGTAGTTTCATCAATATCATTTCCATAAAGACAGAATCCCATTTATAGTCGAAGTGTATCCCTTGCAGCTAGTCCCGTAGGTTCAATGCCGAAGTCTTTACCCGCATCCATTACTGCACTCCAAATCTTTTCAGCATCTTGATTCTTAAAGTAAATTTCAAAGCCGCCACTACCCGTATAGCCAGTTGCAGAAATAATAACATCTTCACATCCAGCAAAATCTGCTACTTTAAAATGATAGAATTTGATTTGGCTCAAATCTTCTGAAGTCAGGCTTTGCATGGCCTCTACCGCTTTAGGGCCTTGTATAGCTAAAAGCGAATAATCATCAGATTCGTTGGTTAATTGAGCATCAAAGGTATTATGTTGGTTGATCCACTCCCAATCCTTTTCAATATTTGAAGCATTGACAACAAGTAAAAATTTTTCTGCATGAAAACGATAGATAATTAAATCATCTACAATTCCACCATTATTGTTGGGGAAGCAAGTATATTGAGCTTGGCCATCTACTAGCTTAGAGGCATCGTTAGAGGTGATTTTTTGAATTAAATCGATAGTCTCAGGACCTGTTACAAAAAACTCTCCCATATGAGAAACATCAAAAACACCAAGATTCTTTCTTACATTTTCATGTTCAATAATGACTCCCTTATAAGACACAGGCATTTCATAACCTGCAAAAGGTACCATTTTAGCTTTTAGCTCATGGTGTATTTGATTTAAAGCTGTTTTTTTCATTTAATTAATTTTACCTGAATAGTTGACAAATTAAAGCTTAATTCAGTTTTTGAATTAGTTGCGAAAATATAATTTTAAATTTCGATTTTAATAAAATTAAGGTCTATATTTTCCTATTTTTTGAATACTTATAAAGAATAAATCTTAGCAATTACTTAATTAAGGTCTATATACTTCCACTTCCATACAGACATCTGATATTGGCCACTCGCTTCCATCAACCTCTACATTAGCTATTTTTTCAACTACGTCCATACCTGAAACAACACGACCAAACACGGTGTGGTCTTCGTCTAGATGATGGGCACCATCTTCTTTAGTTACAATATAAAATTCAAATGGGGAAGATGCATTACTCACGTTTTGATCAGAAAATTTTGCCGCTGCTACGGCTCCATATTTGTGACGATGAATGGGCTTAAACTCATTAGGGATTAAATATTTCCCTACTTTTTTTCGCATTTGGGCGGTAGCATTTTGGTCTGAATTTCCTCCCTGTATAACAAAATCTTTTGCTACACGGTGAAAGCAAGTAGTGTTGAAATAACCTAACTTAGCTAACCGCACAAAATTTGTTCTATGTAATCTGGGGCCAGCATATAATTGAATTTCAATATCTCCGTACTCAGTAGAAATACGCGCCATTGATTCAGAATTCCTTCTTTCGTACTTAGTGAGGTAAGGTATCAGTTCTTCTTGGGTAAGTGTTTCAATATGTGAGACATCTATGTCTTCGGTACCATCAGTAGGGATTTTTACTTCTGGCAATTTTGACTCTTGAATACCTTTTGGCTTTTCTTTAGTAACTTGATCTTCAGCATTTGATTTTTTCGATTTATCTTCGCTTTGACAAGCTATAATCAAAGTTAAAACGATTAAAAAACTTAAGTACTTTAATGGACTTTTCATATGTAAAAAATTTAGTGGCTAAAATAAAAAAAAATCAACTACCAGGTAGAGTTGCCCATGCAATTATGACTCATAAAAGTAGAAGAGAGGAACTCCATAAATTAGACTTTTCAAGCTTATCGGCAAAAGCAGCTTCTGTCATGGTTTTAATTTATCCAAATTCAAAAAACAAAGCCTGTATAGCCTTGATTAGAAGAAACAAATACCCAGGCGTTCATTCCAATCAAATCGGATTACCTGGAGGGGCGCAAGAAGAGAATGATTTGGATGAGGCTTTTACTGCACTTCGAGAAACTGAAGAAGAAATAGGGGTAAGTGCAAGCCAAATTCAATTAGTTTCTGCGTTGACCCAACTTTATATTCCTCCCTCAAATTTTTTAGTAAGCCCATATCTTGGAACCTATTCAAAACCTCCTAAATTCAAGCTACAGGAGGCAGAAGTAGAAGAAATAATTGAAATAAAAGTGGAAGATTTGCTCAATGATGAGTATGTTCAATACAAAGAAGTTTCCTCGGCATATTTATCTCCAACTACCGTGAAATGCTTATATCTCAATAATGAAATTGTTTGGGGGGCTACAGCAATGATTTTAAGTGAATTGAAAGAATATTTAAATGGAATTATTAAGAATTCAAATAATTAGAGAGATTTTTCATTGATTATAGATTGCGGGTATCTTGTACATAAATTAAAATTTTATTTACTTTTGCAATTTCATTTTAATTATATTCATGGGAATATTTAGACAAAATCCATTTGGTCATTATTTATACATTAAAAAATGGATTATAAGAATAATGGGTTTTTTAACGCATAGGCGCTATAGAGGTTTTAATCAACTTCAAATTGAAGGTTCAGAAATTTTAAGAAAATTACCTCATAATAATGTACTATTTGTTTCTAATCATCAAACTTATTTTGCAGATGTAGTTGCCATGTACCATGTTTTTAATGCCAGTTTAAGTGGTAGAATTGATAATATTAAAAACGTAGGTTATTTATGGCACCCAAAATTAAATATGTACTATGTTGCTGCAAGAGAGACCATGAAAAAGGGATTTTTACCTAAGGTTTTTGCTTATGCAGGTTCTGTGAGTATTGATAGAACATGGCGTGCTGGTGGTAAAGATGTGAATAGGCAAGTAAAGATGAGTGATATTACCAGCATTAAAAAAGCTTTAGATGATGGCTGGCTCATAACCTTTCCACAAGGCACAACAACTCCCTGGAAACCAATACGTAAAGGTACAGCTTACATTATCAAAAATCAGAAACCAATTGTTATTCCTATTGTTATTGATGGTTTTAGGCGTTCCTTTGATAAAAAAGGTTTAGTGATTAAAAAAAGAGGGATTCTTCAATCTATGGTTATAAAAGAACCCATGGAGATTGATTATGAAAATGAAAGCGTTGAGGAAATTACAGAAAAGCTTCAATATGCAATAGAACAACATCCTTCGTTTTTGAAGGTAATTCCTAAAGAGGAACTGGAGGCAGCAGAAAAGCTCAACGAACAAAGAAAGTATAGTTATGATCCAAATAAGGATGATTCTGATTAGCTTTACATCATGAGAAAATGACAAGCTTAATTTAAGCAGAAATTATCATGTTATAAATTAATTTTCAATAGTTTTAAATTAAATTGAAAATACTTTATATGAGATCTAACAAGAGAAGTGATTTACTGAGATAAATATCCCCCGTCAATTGGATAATATGAACCTGTTACAAAAGAAGCTTTATCACTTGCCAGCCAAGCAATTAATTCTGATACTTCTTCTGACTTTCCTAATCTTTTTAGTGCATGTAGTTCTTTAAGCATTTCTAATGTCTGTTGATCTAAATTATTTTCAAGGAGTGGTGTAAGTATATAACCAGGACCAACAGAATTAATTCTAATATTATCTTCTGCATGTTCTAAAGCCGCCGCCTTAGTTAATCCATTCATACCATGTTTAGCGGTTACATAGGCAGGTGAATTTTGTGTCCCAACTTTGCCAAGGATAGAAGAAATATTAATAATACAACCAGATCCATTTTGTTTCATCGCTTTAATCTGATGCTTCATTCCATAAAAGACACCATTTAGGTTGACGTTAATTACATGGTTCCAATCTTCTGATAGATAATCTCCTGTTTTAGCCTGTGGTCCTCCAATCCCAGCATTATTAACCGCAATATCTAATTTTTTAAATTCAGATAGGGCTAAATCAACAAGCTTTTTGTGATCTTTTTCTTTGGCTACATCTGCTTTTAAAAAAACGGCAGTTTTCTGATCTTTATTTAACTCCTCAATAAGTTTATTACCTTCTTCATCATTAAGATCAGATAAAACGACTTTTGCACCTTCTTTTACGAATAATTTTGCAGTAGCTTTTCCAATGCCACTGCTTGCACCCGTAATCAAAGCAATTTTGTTTTTAAGTAACATATTTCGATTTTTATTCGAAATTAAAAAAACAATAAAATTTAAAATCAAATAAATTTATAATTTAACCGGATTACTGATATTTATCAATTTGTTTTTTTGATACTCTAAAGCTTCTACTGGATTGATCAAATTCAATAAGATCTTGTGGAAATAATTGGTTGAAATCTCCCGAATCAATTAGTTCTTGTGGACTGCCTTGATATGCTTTTCCGTTGTTAATTAAAACAATTTCATCACAGAGCTGTATAGCTAGATTCAATTCATGAGAAGCAAAAATTACTGTTTTTTTGGTTTGTAGACATACATCCTTTAATAGGTGAAGTACCTGCGCTTTATGATACATATCTAAATGAGTGGTAGGCTCATCTAAAATAATTAGCGGCGTATCTTGCGCAATTGCTCTAGCTAAAAGTACTTTTTGAAGTTGCCCATCACTTAATTCGTCACATTTTTTATCTCTTAAATCTTGAAGACCTACTTGTTGTAAAGCTTTTAAAATAATTTTTTTGTCGTTTGGAGAATTTATTCCCAACCAATTTGTATAAGGGTGTCTACCAAGACTTATCAATTCATATACACTTAGGTTTTTAGAAATGGGTTGATTGGTTAACACCAGACTCATTTTTGAAGCTAGTTCTTTAGGATTTAATTTTCTTGAATCTATACCTTGAATATAAACTTGGCCTTTTAAAACTTCTTGTACACCAGTCAGACTTCTCAAAAGTGTGGATTTTCCAGAGCCATTAACTCCAATCACAGCTATCATTTTACCTTCGTCCAAACAGAGGTTTATGGAAGTTAGTATATTATTTGTTTTACCACCATCAGCATAACCTACCGTTAAATTTTTAGCTTCTAAAATCAAGTTTTTTTCCAAAAATATAAAAACCACTCTAATTAAGAGTGGTTTAAATGCGTGTATTAATAACTGTAATAATTAATTTTTAATAAACTTTACTGTTTTTGTGGTTTCTGATGTTTTTAAATTCATCATATATATACTCCAGATGGTAAATGGCTCACATCAATACTTTTGTCTTGATTAAGTTCTGCTTTTACTTGTTTGCCAGCAATATTATAGATTTGAGCTTCATTTATTTCTGAAATATTTTGCCCAGAAATTTTTAACATGTTAGAAGTAGGGTTTGGGTAAACACTAAAATTGAAATCTACAACTTGCTGAACACTCATGCTTTCGCTCATAAAATTAATGTTATCTATAAAAGCTTCAGTTTGATTAAAAGAAGAGAAAAATATAATTTGCTCTATGTTAGTCCCAGCATACACATCTCCAGTTAATATCAAGTCGTCTTCAATATAATATTCAATTGTTTCAGCATTAAAGTCGTATTCAATTTTTAATTCAAACCATTGGTCTTCAGGGTAGGTGCCTGCCATTTTAAACTCTAAGTCCTCTGGATTAGTGGAGCTGGTATCTAAAACAAGTATCTCTCCATTAAAAAAAATCACTCGTGAGGTTAAAAATCCTTGACTTGGGCTTTGTGCTATTAAATTAAATTCTGAAGAAGTAGTTTCATCTCCAGACTCAATCCAAACGTCAACTGTAGAAGTAACTTGTCCATCAAAAGCAATATCAGGACTCAAGGTTCCAGTTATATTTCCACCTGGAATTGATCCATTTGGGTCTCCTTGTAAGTGAAGTGATCGGTCACCATCACTTGAACGTTCATCTGTGATTGTGATTAATGGAGACAAGTCAGGATTGGAAACCCAGTTATTTTGACCATTAATTTCTCCTAAGTTGAATCCCTCATCAGATTCAAATGAAATGGATAAATCTTGAGCTGTAACTTTGATTGAACAAACAACAAAGAAACATAAGAATAATTTTGTAATTTTTTTCATGTTACTGTTTTTAAATAAATTAATACAAGCTAAATTAATTAAAAATAATACGAAAATCTATTTGTTCGATTTTTTTATAAGTTCTCCAACTATCTTAATTATGGCAAATCGACTAAACATTTCCTCTGAGTACCAATTTATACTCCTTGTTTTTTGAATAGCTTCAATATGTTCTTTACTTTGATACGCAAATTTGAATAAATCATCTTTTGTTTCCCATATACTAAATGTTGCCATTTCTTTAAATGGTACCTCACCAAAACCTTTTGTGTAGACTAAACCCTTGGCATTGCTTAATGGTTTTTGAGATTCTGGCACAAATTTCCAGAAAGTAAATAACTTACTCCATTTTATACTTGCTCTTGTAATGACGGCTATTTTTTGATCTTCTGAATCAACTTCATGCTTTTGAAAAGGATTAACTCCAGACCATTTACCTTTAGCTTGTATGCTTTTCATATACAAAATGCTATGCTTGTTAGAATGCTTGAAGTATTTTTTAAACAATTTACTATGATGAATGAAATGCGAAGCAGACTCTTCGTTTTCCCATACTTGTAATACCCCATAAACTGACCAATCTGGAAATGGATTAAAACCATCTTTGCCACTTCCAAGTAATTTGTAGAAAGTACAATTCTTTGCTTTTCTTAATCTGGTATGTGCAAACTGCATCATGCCAAAAGCCCAAAGCTTAGAGCTAAATGTAGAATATTTAAATATACTAAGGGTAACTAATTGACTCATCTGATTTATAAAATTCAAAAGTCGGAATAAAATTAGTAAGAGTTTCTTAAGAAGTTAAGAAAATAATATATTGCCGCTTCAACTTTTGAATGCGTATTTTAAATGAAAATTAATCCATCTGTCATCCAAAATTTTTTTTATAATCAAAAAATTTATATTTATTTCATTTGTCTTTTTTTAGTCACTTCCTGTGGGCCTAAGTTGATTGTAAGTTCTGCGAATGAAATGCAAAAACTTGATAGAAATGAAAAAGTAGTAATCTTCACGCAATCAGAAAAACTACCTGAGACTGTAGAATTTGTTGGAAGTTTAAATTTCAACCCAAAAGAAAGGGGGGGGCTGTGATTTTAAAGATCTTTTTATAGAATTTAAAAAAGAGGCCAGATTAAAGGGAGCCAACATTATTAAAATCAATGATTTTTATTTTACGCGCAATACATGCTTTTTCATAGAAGCCAAATTATATTATTTAGAAAATGCTTACCAATACTCAAATAAGGATAGTTTTATAGAAGCTGAAGATGATAAAGCTTTAGTCCAAATATATAGTCATGGAATTCCCACAAGAAATAGGGATGAGTTTAAAATCATATATAATAGTAGAAGAGATACAACACAGTTAAAAGGGCAATCAAAAATCAGTTTATTAAATGTAAACGATGGAAATAATTATTTTGAAATATTAGATGAAGACAAATATGGTGCTTACACTAAATTTGAGAAAGGAAAAGTCTATTATTTAAAATTGTATTCAGAAATAGGTGATACCTGCCCAAGAATTAAGCTTATGTCTTCTTTAAGAGGAAGAATTGAATATGAATCTTTTGATTTTGATGTAGCTAAAAAAAACCAATTTTTGTATGAATTTACTCCTGAAGATGTTAAGCACTTAAGTCGTTTAAATTATGTTGACTTAGAAGATGTAAATACATCTAATAGAACTAAAAAAGAAAAGGAATATAGGAAAAGTAAATTTTTTAAGAATCTTGATGTTGATATAAGTGTTTCAGGAGGAGCTGCTTTTAGAACAGCAAGTGTTTCATCTTCGGTACCTTCAGATTTGAGAAATCATATAAGCGATTTAAATTCAGGTTACTTTTTAGAACTTAATTTTTCTTTGTTTTTTGATGAAATGCATGGCTTAGGTTTTCATGCCAATACTTTTCGTTCATCAGCGAGCAATTTTTTTACACAAAACCCACCTGGTGGAAACGAATTTACAGGAAATGTAAATTCTAATCAAGAAATTAATTTTTACGGATTGAGTTATCAAAACAGGTATTTACTTTCAAACCAAAAGCACCAATTGACTTCTGGTATTGGAGCTGGCTATGTTAGTTATGATACTACAGATGCATATTCAAATGAAAATCAATCTTTTGAATTATTAAAATCAACCAACACTTTTGGTGTTTATGCTTCTGTTTCATACTCCTATCAATTTTCAAAAAATTGGTTTTTAGGTGCTCAAATAAGTTTCATTACGGGTAGATTAGGAGATGTAAAAGTAGCAGATGAATTTAGTGGCAGAACTTTTGATATCCCAGACCCAGATTCTTTAAATAGGGTAAATTTAGGTCTTTTATTAAATTATAATTTTTAAAAATTTCAATCATGAAGAACAACTTCTTAAAATTTTTTGTAATTACTATTTTAGCATGTTCTTGTAGTCCAACTATTTCTACTTTTATCGATAAAGATAAAAGTCATTCTTCTATTGCAGAGCCTGTATATATATTTACTATGGTAGAGAAAGTTCCAGAAGGCGCAACACCCTTAGGGCTTTTGAACTATAATTCACGATCAACTAATAATTGTACTTTTAAAGAGCAATATCAATTAATGACTGATGAAGCAAAAAAATATGGAGCTAATTTGATTAAAATCAAATCAATAGAAAAAGGTTCTGCAAATTGTTTTGATGTAGAAGCTGAAATATACTACTTTGAAGATGCAAAAATATTTAAAGGTAAAGATAAAGATGTTAATGCTAATGAAAATAACGCGAAGATATATTTTTATAGTATTGATAATTCAAAACAGATAGCCAAAAAGAGTTCCTACACATTAAGGTTAAATAAACAGAGTTATAAGGTAGAACGAAATGCATTTGTTAGTGTGGAAGCCCCAAAAGGTAGAGCATTAATTGAAATAGATAACAATTCTAAAGAGGGTAGATATTTAGAGGTTGAAAATGGTAAAAGTTATTACGTAAAATTATATGTAGATTCACAAAGCCTACAACCTAGTTTTAAAATTATGCCCTCCTTGCAAGGAAGAATAGAATATGAATATGCTTTTTTAGATGACTCTTTTCATGATTCATATGTACATGAAAGAAAAATGGAATCAACAGAAAATCAAAATAATGATGATATAGATGACAAAAGGAATCAAGGAACTGATCAAGAATTTTCAGACCAGCAAGACAATAAAACAAGAAGGATAAGCGAAATTAGTTTTGAAAGAGCTGAAGAACAAAGTAATAGGTTAAGACTTTCTTCAAGTGGAGGAATTTCAAATCGTTTAGGTCAAGTTCCTCCAAATTTACCTGATGATGTAAAAAGTCTTTCAGAATCATTTAGGACAGGATATTTTATTGATTTTGAGGCTTCTTTTTTTCTCGATAATCAAAACGGAATAAGCCTTTATTTCAATCGATTTTACACTTCAACATCAGAATTAATTGAAACAGACCTAAGGTTTGGCGGAGCATTGTTCTCAAATGAGTTTGTAAACTCTAGTACAGAGTTTTTGTATTATGGTATAAATTATACACATAGAGTATTTGTTGGTTCCAAAGATAAAAACCAGTTAATTTTTTCAGTAGGTGTTGGAGGAATGAGCTACTTGGAAGACAATAGATTTGAAAATGGTAGAGTTCAAGCTAGATCAGATGTTTTTGCTTTTAATACAAGACTCAATTATGACATCTATTTAGGAGGTAATTTTTATCTTGGTTTTAATGTTGGATTAATAGTGGCTATTAATGATAATTACAGAATTGACAATGGGTTTAACAAATTTACTTTCGAACTAGATGATGATGAAAACTTTTCAAGAATTGAAGCTGGGCTTGGCTTACGTTATAATTTTTAAAGTATCAAGTACTCATTAAAAATCATTTGTTATAAAAAAAAATGAAGAATAACCCCTTACTGATAGTTGTATTAGCTATTTTATCCAGCTCTTGTAGTCCAATTATAAATACTTTTGTGGATAAAAATAATAAACAGCAACCATCTATGGAGGATGTTTATATATTTACTGCAACAGAAAAATTTCCTGATTATTCAACTCCTATTGGTGTTTTTGAATTTGACCCACGTTCAACGCCAAATTGTAATTTTGATAGACAATCTAAATTAATGATAAAAAAAGCTCAGCTTAGAGGAGCTAATATCATTAAAATTAAATCTATACAATCAAGTTCTGATAACTGTTTACATCTAACAGCAGAATTATATTAATGTTGAAGCTGATATAATAAAGGCTAAACGAAGTGCTGATGAAAATTTAGAGGATGGAGCTAAAGTATATGTATATAGAATTGATGATGAAAAACAGATTTACAAAGACCAATCCTATACTCTAAACGTGAATGATCAAAGTTTTGAATTGCCAAGTGATTCTTCTTTTAGTACAATTGTTCCTGAAGGTAAAACTTTAATTGAAGTGGAAAAATACATTGGCCAATATCAACAATTTCAAAATGGAGAAAATTATTACATTAGGCTTTATGTAGATAAGCAATCCCTACGGCCTGAATTAAAAGTAATGCCTTCACTACTCCAAGGAAGATTAGAGTATGAATATACACTCTTAAACTCCATTTCAAATGATACTACTAATGTTTTAAATGAAGAATCAAGAAAATTAGAAAATAATAGAGTTGAAGGTACTGATACCTTCGAAAAAAATACAGCAGAAGAAAAAGTAAGCAAATTTAGAGAGATAAATGATTTTAACGAGCTTAATCTTATAAGGGTTAGTCCTAAAGTTACTTGGTTAAGATTGCAATCAAGTTTTGGCTTTTCATCAGTACTTGGTAGCATATCTCCAGACCTAACACCATCTACTAGAAGACTTGTAGAAAAGTTATCCTCAGGATCTTATTTTGATATTGAGGCCACTTTTTTCTGGGATGAAAATAGCGGCTTGGGTCTATACCATAATCGTTTCTTTTCTTCTGCTTCAGGAGCAATAAATTTGAACATGTTTACAGAATCAATTCAAGTAGAAAATGACATTAATTTTTTGTTCTATGGACTGAATTATTCATATCGATTGTTTTTTGGTAATAAAAAGAGAAATCAAATCATTGCGACAGCTGGAGCCGGACTTTTAAGTGTATATGATAATATTGAATCAGAATTTAACAGGTTAGAATTTAGATCAGATGTCTTAGGTTTCAATTTTCGTAAAAGTTATGATGTTTATATAGTTAGTAATTTTTACCTTAATTTTAATATAGGTTATATTGTAGCTCAAAACAATAGCTATCGGGTAAATGATGGTTCAACCCAAATTACTCTAGAACTTGATGAATCTGAAAGCTTTTCAAGATTTGAGGCTGGACTTGGATTAATTTACAGTTTTTAAAATAACAACTAACGTTTAGCTCTTTATATGCCCAATTTTTTTAAATATAATACTTGTTGCAGTATAATATTTGTTGCTAATTGGTGGAATATTTCTTTTTCTTCTTATCTTATAAAAATTTTTATAAAAGCTGAAGTGAGCTCTTAGTATCGCCCATAAGTGAGTTGTCTTTAATTGAAATAAAAAATATAATGCTGCAAACCCATCTATTATTAAACGCAATAAAATTTTTGCAATGATTGCTCTAGAGGGAGCATTTTTTAGCAAATTATAAAGTGAATTTCTGAAATTTAAAAATGTTTTTTGAGGACTACTATTACTTAATGTACCTCCGCCCAAATGAAAGATTTTTGAAAAAGGAGTATAATAAACTTTATAGCCCTTATTTTTCATACGCCAACATAAGTCAATCTCTTCCATGTGAGCAAAATAATCAGTATCAAATCCACCAACCTCAAAAAATACAGATTTTTTAACTCCTAGACATGCTCCCGAAGCCCAAAATATTTCTGTTTCTTTTTCGTATTGTCCAAGGTCTTTTTCAATTTTATCAAAAACTCTTCCTCTACAGTAGGGGTAAGCAAAATAATCTATTAATCCACCTGCAGCTCCGGCATACTCAAAATATTCAGGCTTATTATAATCCCTTATTTTAGGTTGTACAGCTGCTACTTTTAGATCTAGCTGAAGTAGTTTTGTGATGGCTTTTGTCCATCCCTTTTCAACTTTAACATCATTATTGAGCAGTATACAGTATTCCTCAGGAACTTGTTTTAAAGCTTGGTTATATCCTTCTGCATAGCCAAAATTTTTCTTTAATTGAATAATTTTTACATCAGGATAATTCAATTTAACCCAGGCAACAGATTCATCTGTAGAGGCATTGTCTGCAATATATATTTGTGCAAGATCACTAGACTGAACTACTGATGGCAAAAATTGCTTGAGCAGGTTTAATCCATTCCAATTCAATATAATGACTGCTGTGTTTTCCATTACTTATAATTAGGTAATTCAGGTAGAAATTGGTATTTTTTTTCTTCTTTGTTTATCCTGCAATAATAGTGATTAATTCCATTAGTAATCATCAAATAGCTAGCTTCTAATTCCATGTTGTATCGGGCTATTTGATCAAATGTATCTTGCGTTATTTTTACAGTAGGGGCTTTACATTCAACTATTAAATTGATTTTACCACTTGGTTCATAGGCAACAATATCATAGCGCTTAGATCTACCATTGATTTCAATTTTTCGTTCTTCGCTTAATAAAGACAGTGGGTAACAGAGGTTTTTATGCAGGAATTGAATGCAATGTTGCCTCACCCATTCCTCTGGAGTTAAGACCAAAAATTTTTTGCGTAATACAGAGAATATAGCTGTTTTATTTTCTCTATTTTTGAGCCTAAATTCATAGCTTGGGAAATTAAGTAGTTGCATTGATTTTCCACTATTTTTTTGACAAATATAAAGGTTCTTAGATGAAAAAAGCAGTTCAAGTATTAAATGATTTAAAGCTAAAAAAATACGCTCCCATTTATTTTTTGGTAGGCGAAAGCGAAACTTTTTTTGTAGATCAGATTGCTAAATATATTGAATTGAACATCCTCACTGAAGAAGAAAAAGGTTTTAATCAAAGTGTATTATATGGTAAGGATGTGAGCATGAGTGAAGTGATTGAAGCTGCTAAGCGCTACCCAATGATGGCAGAATATCAAGTAATTATAGTTAGGGAGGCTCAAGAATTGTCAAGACAGTTAGACCAATTAGAAGCCTATGCTACACAACCTCAACTTTCTACAATTTTAGTTTTCTGTTACAAATACAAAAAACCTGATGGAAGGAAGAAAGTAATAAAAGAAATTAAAAAGAATGCTGTTTATTATGAAACAGCAAAGATTTATGATAATCAGGTTCCCGACTGGATTGTTCAAACGCTAGCAGAAAAACAATATAGCATTGACCCAAAAGCCAGCTCAATGCTTGTCGAGTTTTTAGGAGCCAATCTTTCCAAAATTTATAAAGAATTGGAAAAATTGATGCAAATTTTACCTCAAGGAAGTAGGATTACTCCAGATGTTGTGGAGGAAAATATTGGCATAAGTAAAGATTTCAATAACTTTGAACTAACCAATGCCATTGGGGTAAAAGATGAGGTGAAGGCTTTTAAAATTATTAATTATTTTGCTCAAAATTCAAAAAATAATCCCTTACCTTTTACAGTTGGAGTTTTATTTGGTTATTTTGAAAAACTTCTCATATTTCATTCCCTAAAAGATAAATCCAATACCAATGTGGCAAAACAACTTGGCGTGCATCCTTTTTTTACTAAAGACTATTCAATAGCAGCTAAAAATTATCCACTTAAAAAAGTGAGCCATGCAATTGCTTTATTACGTGATTTAGACATTCAATCTAAAGGGGTAGGAGTGGGTACTCAACCCGAAGGAGATCTACTTAAATCTTTTTTGGTTCAAGTGATGAGAAGTTAAAATTAAATTTAATCCTCCATTTTAAATGAAAATGGTAAAAAGACTTTAAAACTTGTTCCTACGTTTTTAGTAGATTTTACATGGATTTGTCCGCGATGTAAATTGATAATTTTTTGTGTTAGATGAAGACCTATACCATGACCTTCAGTAAATTTTTTGTTTTTGCCTCTGTAAAATGGAGTGAAAATTTGATTGATATCTTTTTTTGATATTCCAATTCCATTATCCCAGAAATCTAAACTAATACCATTGTTTAAAATATTAATGCTTACAAAGCTTTCATGATCTTCGGAAAATTTACAAGCATTATCAATTAAATTGGAAAAAGCTACTTTAAGTAAATATTCATTTCCACTTACACTCATTTGAAACTCCTCATCAAATTCCTGTTCAAATTCAATTTGAATCTTGTAATTTTGATTGCTGTTCTTTACTTGCATCATTGATTCCATCAAAATCTCATCTACTCTAATTTTTTTAAAATGAATTTCTGACGGGTCATAACTGGCTTTTGCTAAATCCAATAGTGAGTTAGATAATTTTGCTAATTTATTTGCATCGTTTAATGCATCCTTAATGGCTTTTTTATACGCTGACTTTTTACGTTCTTTTGAGGCTGTTATTTCCAATTCAGATATAATAGCTGCTAAGGGTGTTCTAAGTTCATGTGATATATTTGAAACAAATTGTTTTTGACTATCAAACGAATTTTCTAAACGATCCAGCATACTATTAAAAGATTGGGCTAACGCGTTAAGCTCATCTTTATTATTTTCTATTTTGAGTCTTAAATGTAAGTTGGCAGCTGTAATTTTCTTAATTTGCTCATTCATTCTAAAAATTGGTGAAAGCGCTTGTTTGCTGAAAAGAATTCCAATCAGAAAGACCAAAAAAACAGCAGCTATTAAAGCAGTAGCAAGAGTCTTTCCTAGGCTTGAAAGCTTATTGTAGCCGTATTCATCAAAACCAGCTGCGGTAACCAAAAAGCCTTGGTTGTTATAAGTATACTTGAGTCCTACTACTTGCCATTCATCTATATAAAATTCTAAAATTTCGTTATTTAATATAGTTTGAAGCATTTCAACATCTTCTTTTACTACGTCAGTTTTTACATCATCATGATAAAGTAGTACAAAATTATCGTCATAAATAGCAGCTTCAACTTCATTAATTAACTCTCTATTTTGCTTATAAATTACTTGTAAAGTCTTTTCATTTACTTTTGCATCTAAAAACAAATTGGCTTTGGTTAAAGCTTCATTGTAAAGCAAGTTATAGAATTCTCTTTCTCTATTTTTTTCTGAGGTATAATAGATTAAGAAAGCAAAACTTAACAGCAATCCTGCTGTTATGGCGGTAAAGAGTATTGTTATTCTTGCTTTTAAACTAAGCATAATTTTAGTTTTTTAAAACAAAGCCCATTCCTGTTTTGGTATGGATTAATTTTTGGTTGAAATTTTTATCTACTTTTTTACGTAAATAATTGATATAAACATCTATAAAATTTGTTCCTGTGTCAAAATCCATCTCCCATACTTTTTTAGAAATCTCTTGTCTTGATAGCACACGTTCTGGATTTTCCATCATAAATTTAAGTAGCTTAAACTCTTTAGGAGTAAGATTTATATCTTGCCCCATGCGTTTTACTTCTTTGGTATGAAGATTCATTTCTAAATCAGCAAATTGAAGTAATATTCGTTCTGGTTGATTTGAATAAGACTTTCGTTTTAAAAGCGCATTAATTCTTGCTATTAACTCTCTCATTTCAAATGGCTTAACCAGGTAGTCGTCTGCTCCTGCATCAAATCCTTCTACTTTATCATCGGTTGTACCTAGAGCAGTCAACATAATTATAGGAACACTTGGGGTTTTAGATTTAATGCGTTTACAAAATTCAATTCCATCAACTTTAGGAAGAATAATATCGGTAATAATTAAATCAAAATCCCCCGATGCAAATAGGCGTTCTGCAGATTTTCCATCGTAAGCTAATTGAATATCAAAATTCGCTTCAGTAAGCCCTCTTTGCAGTAGCTCCGAAACCCTTAAATCATCCTCTACAACGAGTAATTTCATTAGTGCAAATAATTACAAAAGTTACAAAATTGTAAAGTACAAATTTATTCTTTTTTCCATTGAAGAAAATTTGAATTTTATTAGAAAACTATTATAGACAATTTTCCTAAAATTTTTTATGAAAGTTTTTTGGCACATCTCTTATTACTTGAGCAAATTTTCGTTCATTTGACAAGCTCATGTTGTGGAAGATTATTATTTGCTAAATTTGAAGTTCATTTCATTTATTTAAATTATTTAGCTGAATATTTATAGCCTATTCATCTAAATATTGCTTAAATCAAGTAGCAGACAAAAAAGTTTAAACATTGAATCATGCATTTAAAAATTATTGCGGTTGGTAAAACAGATAATTCATTATTGACAAAGTTAATGAGCGAATATGAAAAGCGATTACAACGTTTTGCTAAGCTTGAATGGAAAATTTTACCAGATATAAAAAACACAAAAAAATTGTCTCAGTTAGAGCAAAAAAGAAAAGAGGGAGAATTAATTTTAAAAGAAGTAACTACAACCGATTATGTTGTACTTTTGGATGAAAAGGGAATAGAGTTTACCTCTAGAAAATTTGCACAATGGATAGCTAAGAAACAACATCTTGGTTCAAGGAAAGTAGTTTTTATAATTGGAGGGCCATATGGTTTTGATAGTTTGGTAAACCAACGCTCAGATGCCAAAATAGCTTTATCAAAAATGACTTTTTCTCATCAAATGGTTCGTTTGTTTTTTGTTGAACAAATTTACAGAGCATTTTCAATTATACATAATTTACCCTATCATCATGACTAAACCACTGAAAGACAAGATTTATTTGGCTGTGCAAATTTCTCTATTTATCAGCTTTATTCTTCCCATTAATATAGGTGAATTTGAATTATCGCATGATTTTACAATTTTATTTCGTTTAATCGCATTCATAGGAATTGCCTTTACTCTTCTTGCACTTTTAAGTTTTGATTATTTAGTTTCGCCTTTTCCCACCCCCAAAGAGAGTTCTACATTAAAAACTACAGGTGTATATCAATGGTCTAGACATCCCATTTATACAGGATTAATAGTATTTTTCGTCAGTTGGGCTCTAGCCAATCAGAGCATATATCAAGTATTAATAGCTTTGATTTTTTTGGGTTTTATATATTTCAAAGCACGCTATGAAGAGACACTTTTGAGTAAAAAATTTAATGAATATACAAACTACAAAAAGAAGACAAGAATGTTTATTTAAAGAAATGTTCCGATTCTAATAAACACACATTTTGTTATTTTTTTTACTAATTAATTAATAAATAGTTGAAAATTAATTGCTTTTAAAATAAATTTGGAAAAAAGTAATTATGCAGATTAGTTTAAGTAGGTTTCAATGTTTTCTTGCTGTCTTTGCATTATTATTTATTGGTATTTTGGCCGATCAGCTTTATTTTTATGGAACTTCAGAAAAAATTGAAGGCCAAGTAGTCAAGCAAGATTATTTATTTTTTAATTCCAATTCAAACAATGTTGTTGCTACTGATGAAATGCGTGAAAAATATGCAACTGTAATACCCATAATTGAATTTAAGTATCAGGGGCAAACGCATCAATTTCAAGGGCCAAAAGCTTCATTTGAGTTTTTTAAAGAAGGACAAAAAGTGAAGATTTTGTACCAGCCGTCAAAAGATACGATAAAGATTAATTCATTTTTTACATTCTGGATGCCAATTGATTATTTACCCTTCGCAATCCCTATTCTAATTATATCTTGCGTATTAGCTTTTGGAGTTTTAAAGAAAAATCAATCGTTAAAATTTCAATTCAAAAAAAAGACATTTTCTACAGAACTTATTGTTAATAAATCTTGAATGTTTGATTTTAAGATATTGCCTTTCATAAATTTGCTTTAAAAAAAGTATGAAAGATTTTCACTTTTGGGGAATATTCCTGACTATAATTTTCATAGGTTGCTCAGAAGCGCAGCAATCACCTAAAAACAAATCAAATCAAGAGCCAGTTGAAGTGCCCATGGAAAATGGATTAGCAAAAGCTTATTTTGCAAGCGGGTGTTTTTGGTGTGTTGAAGCTATTTACGAGTCAGTTTATGGGGTAGAAGAGTCAATTTCTGGGTATGCAGGTGGTCACACCAAAAATCCTACCTATGAGGAAAGCAATACAGGTAGAACAGGTCATGCTGAAGCTGTAGAGGTTATTTATGACCCTGAAAAAGTGAGTTTTTCTACACTCGTAGACGTGTATTACGGCTCACAAAATCCTACGCAAGTCAATGGACAAGGGCCTGATAAAGGTTCACAATACCGCTCTATTATTTTTTATCAAAACAATGAGCAAAAAGAAATTATAGAGGCGAAAATCAAAGAGTTAGCTAAGGTATACGACCAACCTATTGCTTCTGAGGTCATGCCTTTTGAAAAATTCTGGGTGGCTGAGGATTATCACCAAGATTACAAAAAGAGAAACCCAAATAATTCATATGTAAGGCGTGTTTCTAATCCAAGGTTAGAAAAGTTCAAGAAAAAATTTCCAGCATTATTGAAAGAAAATAATGAGTAATAATAGATTGTTTTTAATACTCAAATTAACCTCTTTAAAAAAATCTTTCAAAACTGAGAAGTTATATTAGTAAATTAAATCTAACTTTGTTTCAACTAAGTGATTTAATTATATAGAAATGAACAAGAGTTATTAATGAAGGGATTAGTATATAAATCAACAGGAAGTTGGTATGACATAAAACTTGAATCTGGTGAGTTAATCAAATCAAGATTAAAAGGAAAGTTTAGAATTCAAGGAATAAAAAGCACTAATCCAGTTGCTGTTGGTGATTATGTAGATGTAAAAATTGAAAAAAAAGGAGATGAAAAAATAGGGGTGATTCAAAATATTGAAGAAAGAAAAAATTACATAATTCGTAAATCAGTAAATCTTTCTAAACAGACTCATATTATTGCTTCCAATATTGACCAAGCCTTTTTACTTATCACTTATAATAATCCTCCAACCTCTACAACTTTCATTGATCGTTTCTTGGTTTCAGCAGAAGCTTATGGTATACCAGTAGTGCTTTTATTTAATAAGATGGACACTTATGAATTAGAAGAAAAAGTAGAGTTAAAATACCTTGCTGAGTTATACAGAAAAATAGGCTACGAATGCCATGGTATTTCAGCTCAAACTGGACATCAAGTAGAGTTAGTTAAAGATTTAATGAAAGAAAAAACTTGTATGCTGTCAGGGCATTCTGGGGTAGGTAAATCATCTTTAATTAATGCGTTAGAGCCCGGTTTAAATCTTAAAACTTCCTCTATTTCACTGCAACATGCTCAAGGGCAGCATACTACCACATTTTCAGAAATGCATGAATTAGATTTTGGAGGTAGAATCATAGATACCCCTGGAATTAGAGGTTTTGGAATTGTAGATATAGAAGATCATGAGTTAACTGATTATTTTCCCGAGTTTTTTGCGATTAAGCATAAGTGTAAATTTAATAATTGCTTGCATTTATCTGAACCTAAATGTGCTATTAAAAAAGCTGTAGAAGAGGGTGAAATTGAACTTTCTAGATACGAAAGCTATTTGCAGATTTTGAGGGGTGAAGATGAAAATTATAGAAAAGATATATATGCTGAGAATTGATTTTTAGATCATTATCCTATTCACTAAAAATTGAATTAAAATCTTTTATAAATACAATTAATTATGCGTTTAGTGATTCAAAGAGTCAAAAATGCTTCAGTTGAGGTAAACAATAAAATACTTGCTTCAATTCAGAGTGGATTACTTGTCTTCTTAGGTATTGAACATGAAGATTATATAGAAGATATCAATTGGTTGGTTAAAAAGTTAATTAAAATACGAATTTTTCCGGATGAAAAACATCCAATAAATACATCAATTGAAGATGTTGGAGGTGAATTTTTGATTATTAGTCAGTTTACTTTACACGCTTCAACTAAAAAAGGTAATCGACCTAGTTTTATAAACTCTGCATCTCCTGAAAAAGCTAAAGATTTATATAATCAGTTTTTAAAAGTTTTAGAGTCAAGTACAAATATTCCCGTTAAATCAGGTGTTTTTGGTGCAAATATGAATGTATCGCTTACCAATGCAGGTCCAGTAACCATATTTATTGACTCTAAAAACAGAGAGTGAGCAAATAGTTATTCTGTTAATTAACATCCATAAATATATTTATATATTTTTATTCAAAATATTTTTATTATATTTAACATAAATATTTGAGTTATGTTAGTAAATAGAAGTGATTTTTCCGCATTTGTTTGCTTCATGCTAGCTTTGATTTGTATTGATTTGCAAGCTCAACCGTTATCCAAGCAGCATGAACGTTTACTGCAGCCCCATGTAATTAGTTATTTTCATTTTAGTTATAATCTAAGCCTTACTGAAAATTTGACAAACTTATCTATTGAAGCTGATTTGACAGCAGACCAAGAGAAAATTGAATTTATAGGTTATGATTTTTATGACACACATTTAACAATTTTGAGTCCTATTAATAATGGTAACTCTACTTTTGATTTAAAACCAAAAATTGGTATTAGTAATCTAAAAAACGGTCAAGTAAAAGTAGTTTTTCAAGGCGAAATAGTTAATACATTCAACCTTTATGAACTAGAAGTAGCCTTGTTGGAGACGCTTAAACTTGCCTACAATGAGGAAGAGGCTTTAAATCAAGCAAGATTTTTAATTGATTGGGACTCATTTGAAACCGTTGAAATGAAAAAAGAAATTTTTCAAAAAACGGTAAATAGCTATATCAATTTTATGGAGATTGTTTCTAAATCAAAATTAAATAAGTGTATTAGAAAGCTGGATCCAAAAGAGATTAACCTTTTAAAGTCTAATTTTGAATTAGTCATGGAAATAGGTATTTGGTCTGACTACTTTAATTCAGGTATTAGTATTTCTGATATTGACTTAATGGATGATCAAATGGAATTATATGAGTATGATGAATTAACAAATAAATCTAAGTATTAATTAATTTACTCATTTTCAACAAGCTCTTTAATTTTTTTAAGAGCTTTTTTCATATGTCTATTAGCATCTAAATTATTAAACCTCATTTGAACCATTCCATTTTTATCTATCACAAAAGTTTCTCTACCAGGTATTAGACCTAATAAACTTTTTTTTACGCCAAACTTTTTTCTTAATTTTCCTGATGAGTCTGAAAGTAGGGTGTAAGGTAATTGGTATTTTTTTGCGAACCTTTGATGTGATTTTTCTGAGTCACCACTCACTCCAATAACTTCTGCACCTAAATCTTGGAAATCTTGGTAGGCATCTCTAAAATTACATGCCTCTTTTGTACAACCTGGAGTAAAATCTTTAGGATAAAAAAAGATAACAACTGGTTTTTTGCCAATTATGACTGAAGAATTAAATTCTTCGCCAATTGCATTTTTTGCTTTAAAATTTGGTATTATATCTCCAATTTCTAGTTTCATTTTATTGACCGTTATATGTTACAAAATTTCTAGGTGTCTCATAAAGAGTAACCTCTAACTCTAAATTAGCGTTTAATCTTTTCCTAAGCTTGTTCCAAATGACTACAGATATATTTTCTGCCGTAGGATTTAAATTATAAAATTCTTCCACCTGCTCATTCAAATTTTTGTGATCAAACTTTTCCTCAACCTCTTCTTTAATGATATCCTTTAAGACTTTCATATCAATTACATAGCCAGTATCTGGATCAATTTCACCTGTAACTGATGTAATTAATTCATAATTATGGCCATGGTATTGGGGATTGTTACATTTGCCAAAAATCTTATCATTTTTTTCCATGCTCCAATCTTTTCTGTAAAGTCGATGAGCAGCGTTAAAATGTGCTTTTCTATGAACGGTTACTTTCATCTGTTGAGTTTTATGAATTTACAAGCATATCTGTGTAATGCTTCTCAAAAATTATTTTAAACCAAGCTGTATAAAGATGCGGATTTTTATCAATATCCTCTTTTACTTGTTCCAGTTTCATCCATTTATAAGATTCTACCTCTAAGGGGTTGGGTTTTGGTTCGCCATTAAATTTTCCAACTAAAATATAATCATACTCATGTTCTGTTAAACCATTATCAAATGGGGCTTTATAAATAAAAGAGGTAGTTTCTTTTAGGTCTGTGGTAAATCCCATTTCCTCCATAAGCCTTCGTTTCCCAGCTTCAATATTTGATTCTCCCTTACGCTGGTGGCTACAACAAGTATTTGTCCACAGCCCTGGAGTATGATATTTACTTAATGCTCTTTGCTGAAGAAGTAACTCTCCACTTTGGTTATAAACAAAAACAGAAAACGCTCTATGTAGTAGCCCTTTTTCATGCGCCTCCATTTTTGGCATCAGTCCAAGAAACTGATCATTCTCATCTACTAAAATAACTTGCTCCTCTTTTTTAGAATCTTCTTTTTGCATTTAAATTTCTTTACTAACAAAGAAAACATCTGAAATTCGATTTACAACTTATTTAGCATATATTTATAATCTTACAATTACTAATAAATACTAGTAGTGTGAAATTAATTAATCCAATAATTTTCGGCTAATCTTTAATTCTTAAAATCTTTCATTTCCTCTTAATCCAACAATAAAAGCTCCTTCAAAGCCTTTGGAAAGAAGAAATGTTTTATGTTTTAAGGCTTCTTCTCTTGAATTAAAGACACCAGAGAAATAGCGAACAAAACCGTCATTATATTCATTGTAAAATAAATCTTGCACATCAAAGCGATTTTCAATGATGTTTTTGAATGCTCCAACTTGAACGGTATAAACCTCTTCATCACTTTCAAAATCATAACTACCAGCTAGTGAATTTGCTCTGCTACGAGATACAGCTTTAGCCTTAGTTGTATTTCTTTCTCGTTGATCTATTTTTTGATTGTATTTTTTGGCTAAATTTTTCCTAAGCTCTTCAGGTGTTTCATTTTTATTTAAAATAATAAATTCAGATCTTCTGTTTAGCGCATGTTCTTCTTCTGTACAATCAACATTATTGGCACAGTGATTAACTAACTGTGTTTCCCCGTATCCTTTGCCAGTGACTCTTTTTTTGTCCACACCTCTTTCAACAATATAACTAACTGTAGCGTCAGCTCTTTTTTCAGATAAGATTTTATTGTAAGCATCACCAGCTCTACTATCTGTATGAGATCGTATGTCAATACGCATTTCTGGATAGGATTTAAGAACGGCGATTACTTTTTGAAGTTCTACTTCTGCAGCTTGAGTGATATTAAATTCGTCTAAATCAAAATATATTGGATCAAGCTGTAGAATATCCCTAAGGTCATCTCCCTCTTGCACACGTTTCACTCCTAATTCATCACCAGACTCTATATTTAAGTCTTTTATTACAGAATCTTCAAAGTCTTCTCCAGTACTTACCAGAGCTTCATAGGTTTTATAGCCTTCCTTAGTAATTCTTACTACGTAACGTTTATTGCATTCAACCTTAAAAGAATAAGCGCCATCACTATCAGTTACTGAGGTTTCTATTGAATTTAATTCATCATCTAAAAGCTCTACTTGTACATCTGAAACTCCCATTGAAGTATTTATCTCAGTAATTTTTCCTTCTAAGAATTGCTTACAATCTGTAATTAATTCATCTAAAAGAACAGCTCTCATAATTTGATCTGAATTATTTTCACCTCTATTTGTAGCATAAAAACCAATTCCTTTTTCATCGTTAATTATGAAACTAAAATCATCTTTGGACGAATTTATGGGTCTACCTAAATTAAAAGGTTCTCCAAAACTCCCATCTTTCTTCGGTGCACTAATAAAAACATCATAGCCACCTAAACCTACATGTCCATTTGATGAAAAATACAAATAACCGTCTTTACTTATAAAAGGGAAACTCTCTTTACCTTCTGTGTTGATTTTCTTTCCTAGATTAACAGGCTCTCCATATTTATCATCTTCTAAAATATCAACATAAAAAAGATCTGATTGTCCGATTGTATTGTGACCATCAGAAGCAAAATAAAGCTTTTTTTCATCTGGTGATAAAGCGGGATGAGCTGTATTAAATTCATCACTACAGAAAGGTAATTCCTTAGGAACTCCCCAATTTCCATCTTCATCTTTTGTTGATTTATAAATTTTTAAATAATTATACCCATCTTCACTTTTTACAAGTCTTTTATTATCAAAATTGTTTCTAGTAAAAAACACAGTATTACCATCTTTAGTTACTACAGCAGATGCCTCATGAAATTTAGAACTTAAGTCTTCATGAAAAAGTTGAGGTTCACCTTCAGCGTAAAGGCTGTCATCTAGCTTTACTTGATATATATTTAGATAAGGTTGATTGTTCCATTCATGAACCCTTTTTATAGCGGCAGAAACCTCTCTATTGCTAGCAAACAAAAGAAGAGAGTCACCTACAAATCTTGGGCTAAACTCACTTAATTCGGAATTTATAGAAGCATCTGAAATTTCAAACTTACCGGATTGTAGTTCAATTAATTCTAAATAATTTGCTTCATTCTTAATTTTTGAAACCCTTGAATCTTCTATACCACTTAATTCTTCAAAGCGTTTCATCAATTCATCAGATTCATCATATTTTTCTATACTTCTTAAGCTTTGGGCATAACGGTAAAAATACTCTTGCTCATCAGGTGTTTCATTCAGCTCAAAAAGCTTTTCATACCACTTGTGAGCTTCTGGAAGATTTGAATTAAAATAATAAGAATCCCCTAATTTTTTGAATAAATTTTCTGATTTATATCCTGCTTTAGCTACTTCTAAATAGATTTCCTGCGCATCAATAAATGCGTAATTTTCAAACATTCTATCCGCTTCCTTAAGCCTGTTTATTTGTGCCCAACCAAAAGAAGGTAATGCTAGAATTAAAATTAGCACCACAATCGATTTGTATTTAGCCTTATATTTCATAATTAAAAGAATCTGGGTGTATACATTTTTTTGTATTTTTTGAATAATTCGTAGCGTAAAAATACTTCAAATGAAGCATTTTGAAATTCTGCGAATTCTACAGTATCATAATCGTATGCAAAACCAATAAGCATAGCGTCTGTAGCTTGAACTGCAAACATTGCACTTACTGCTGCATCCCACCTATAGGCTGCTCCAACGGTAAATTTTTCGTAAAATAACAAATTAGCTGTTAAATCTAATCTGAGTGGAGCACCTCTAACAGCTCTTGTTAGAAAGGAAGGTTTAAATTGTACATCTGGACTTAAATCAAATACATAGCCTGCGGTTAAATAATAGTGAATTTCTTCTCTAATTCTACCTTCACCACCACCATCTTCAAATTGTGTACTTCTTAATAAAAATGGGGCACTCAAACCCACATAATAACGATCGCTATAAAGCTGAAGCCCAGCACCAACCTGAGGAAATAATCGATTTCTAACATTATCAAAATTAGGGTCGCTTGGATCGAAGATATTAAGTTGATTAAAATTAATATTTTCAAAATGGAGTCCACCACTTACTCCCATACTTAACTTAGTATATCTTGAAACCTGAATGATATAGCTGTAATTCGCATTCATAAAAGTATTTCTTGCTGGGCCTATTTCGTCATGAACTATATTTAGACCAAGTCCCATTTTTCCATCAGAAAGTGGGGCATGTGAGGAAAATGTTCCTGTCATTGGAGATCCATCTATACCCGTCCATTGTGACCTAAAAAGCATTCCAGTAGACCATACATCTCTTGTTCCTGCATAAGCTGGATTGATGGTCATGGTGTTATACATGTATTGTGTGAAATTAGGATCTTGCTGGGCTCTTATTGAATTATTAAAACCTAATAAGAAAAAAACCAACGTTATAATTTGATATGGGATGTATTTTTTTTTCATCATTGTTTACTTTAAATAAAGATACCCTTGTTTCTTTTTTCTACTTCCGTCGTTGTCCCGATATTCAAACAAATAAAAATAAGTTCCAGCGGGTAGTTGCTTGTTTTTCTGGATAGTTATTCTACCTTCACTAATGCCAACAAAGAGATTTCCGCTTATTCCATAATTATTAACATCAAAAACTTTTATTCCAGAGCGATTAAAAATTTTAAGATTGTTACTTGGAAAGTTTTCAATGCCTTCAATTCTGAAGAAATCATTTCTTCCATCTCCATTTGGATGTACAGCATTAAAAATTTCTAATCCATCGTCTTCCACCTCTTCATCTATTTCAGCAAAATATCCAAAGTTGCCAAAATTTGTTGTCGATTCTGGAGTCACTAAACGTGTGTCTGGTATGATGCCCTCGGTTAAAATAGCTCCTTCAGGAAGGTTTTCTTGGGTTTCATCAATAAAAATTGTGGTTAATCCAGCTGTGGTTGCTACTTCAAAATCACCATTCTCATCAGTTGTTATAAACAGAATTTCTTCAAAAGCATCAGTAACTTCAATTTCAACGTTTGGGATGCCTATTTCATCCTCATCAAGTTCACCGTTATTATTGGCATCAAAATAAACTTTACCAATTAGGGTACCAATTACGTCCTCATCTGGCACAAAAAATCCGTTTCCTCCATCATCGGTTATTTCATTAGCAACAACTAATATGTCTATAGAAGGATTTTCACCTTCTGTTTGTATGGCATTTTCAGGGAAATCAATATCTTCTTCATTAATTAAATATGAAGTGGGGCCTGCGGGAACTATAGCATCAAAATCCCCATTTTCATCCGTAAAAACAATCTGTTCATTGGCAAATACATCGGTGATAATGATCTCTATGTTTTCAATACCAAGCTCATCATTGTCTTGAGTGCCGTTGCCGTTACTATCTAAGTACACCCGAGCAGTTAAAATCCCTTCAATATTTTCGTCTGGAACAAAATAACCGCTATCACCAACTTCTGTGGTTTCTCCTATAGTAACTATTGTATTTATAGGATTAGTACCTTCTGTTTGAATAGCACCAGTAGGGAAGTCGGGATCATTTTCATCAATCAAGATTGAAGTTTCACCTTCTATAACTACAGCACTAAAAATTCCATTAGCATTAGTTGTTACCGTTTGATTATTCCCTTCTGAGTTTGTTATTATGATATTAATGTTTGGAATACCTTCTTCATCTTCATCAAAGTTTCCATTTGCATTTTCATCTAAATACACTAGACCTGTTAGACCTCCAAATTCATCAGAATCTTCTACATCAAAAAAACCATTATTTCCACCAAATGTATTTGAACCAGCCGGAACAAATACTTCAGTTGGATTACTTCCCTCAGTTTGGAGTGCGCCAGTAGGGAAGTCAGGGTCATTTTCATTGATCTCATAGACATTTATTCCAGCAGGAACTTCAACTGAAAAATTTCCATTAGCATCTGTATCTACAGACTGTTGATTACCAAAAGTATCTGTTATAAGCACCTCAACATTTGGCATATCTGGTTCATTTGCATCTTGCGTACCATTTCCATTCAAATCAAAATATAGATGAGCAAATAGCTGACCAGTCAAATTTTCGTCAGGAACAAAAAATCCATTATTCCCACCAAAGGTATCCGAATCAACTGCTACAAAAACCTCAGTAGGATTGGTTCCTTCTGTTTGAATGGCTCCAGTAGGGAAGTCGGGGTCTTCTTCATTGATTTCATAAACATTTATTCCTGCAGGAACCTCTACAGAAAAGTTTCCATTAGCATCTGTTTCAACGGTTTGTTGGTTGCCAAAAGTATCAGTTATAAGTACCTCTACATCAGGCATATCAGGTTCGTCAGCATCTTGTGTTCCGTTTCCGTTAACGTCAAAATAGAGATGGGCAAATAACAGACCAGTTAATCCTTCATCAGGTTCAAAAAATCCATTGTTACCACCAAAAGTATTTGAATCAACTGCTACAAAAACTTCTGTTGGGTTAGTTCCTTCTGTTTGTATTGCTCCTGTTGGAAAATCAGAATCTTCTTCGTTAATTTCATATACATTTATTCCAGCAGGAACTTCCACAGAGAAGTTACCGTTAGCATCTGTTTCTACGGTTTGTTGATTTCCAAAGGTGTCTGTAATAAGTACTTCTACATCTGGCATATCAGGTTCACCAGGGTCTTGTGTTCCATTTCCGTTTAAGTCAAAATAGAGATGAGCAAATAACAGACCAGTTAATCCTTCATCGGGTTCAAAAAAACCATTATTACCACCGAATGTATCTGAACCAGAAGCAACAAATACTTCAGTAGGATTAGTTCCCTCAGTTTGAATGGCACCGGTAGGGAAGTCAGGATCATTTTCGTTTATTTCATAAACATTAATTCCAGCAGGAACTTCAACAAAGAAATCTCCATTAGCATCTGTTTCTACTGTTTGTTGGTTGCCAAAGGTGTCTGTGATTAAAACTTCAACATTAGGCATATCGGGTTCGTCAGGGTCTTGTGTGCCATTACCATTGAGATCAAAATAGAGATGGGCAAATAACTGTCCTACAACATCTTCATCAGGAATAAAATAACCATTATTACCACCAAATGTGGTGGTATCCGCATCTACAAAAATTTGAGTAGGATTTGTCCCTTCTGTTTGGATGGCACCTGTCGGGAAATTTGGATCATTCTCGTTAATTAAATAATTGGTTTCTCCTTCGGGGACAATAGCTGAAAAAAGACCATTCTGATTAGTTGTTACACTTTGGGAATTACCATTACTATCGGTGACAATTACTTCAACATTAGGAATACCTTCTTCACCTGGGTCTTGGGTACCATTACCATTAATATCTTCATATACATTCCCTGTGAGTTGTCCTGTATCTTCTTCTAATACAAAAAAGCCATCTACTTCAGATAGTGTTTCACCAGCTATTACAATTGATGTTGTTGGGTTTGTTCCTTCTGTTTGCACTGCGTTAGTGGGGAAATTTGGATGGTCTTCATCTATCAAAGAAGTAACTTCACCAGCTAAAACAAGAACTTCCCAATTTCCATTAGCATCTGAATTAACAATTTGAACATCACCATTTAGATCTGTGATTTCAATATCTACACCAGCTATACCAGGCTCACCTGGATCCTGTGTACCATTTGCATTTTCGTCAAGATAAATTACACCATCTAGTAATCCTGCTTCAGCAAAACCATCAATTTGAAAAATAATCTCATTTGTGTTTACGGTTTGGGTAGTTGGATTAGTTCCTTCAGTTTGAACTACTAGAGCTGGAAAATTGGGTTGACTTTCATCAATTTCTACAACATTATTTCCTGTAGGCACATCAATACTCCAATTTCCATCTGCATCTGTTGTTGTAGTGAGTGGACTTCCATCGGGTGTTGTTATATCGATATTTATGTTTGCTATACCAGGCTCTCCAGGGTCTTGTGTGCCGTTTCCGTTTTCATCAAGATAAACAATTCCCTCAAGGGTGCCAAAATCAAAGAAGCCATCATTGCCTACATTAAGGTTTTCTCCAGGTTGTAAGTTTACAGTTTTAGGGTCTGTCCCTTCAGTTTGAACAGCTCCAGTTGGAAAAGTTGCTGCATCTTGATTGATATCTATAACTACTTCTCCAGTACCAATATCTTCTGCAGACCAATCTCCATCTTGGTTAGTAAAAACAATAGTCTCATTTCCAAACTCATCAGTTAAGCTAATATCAACATCTTCAATACCTGGTTCACCTGAATCCTGTTGACCATTACCGTTTACGTCTAGATATACCCTTCCCTCAATTGAACCCGTGATGAAATAACCAAAGTGTGTTACCTGTGTTACTTCATCTTCGATGGCCATAAAAGTTGACGGATCTTCTCCTTGTGTAAGTACGGCACCAACAGGTAAACTATTATTTGAAACAAAAACAATTGTAGTCCCAGGCATGACGTCAAAAGACCAATCCCCATTACTATCAGTAAGTGTTGAAAATCCAACATTATTTGCATTAATAATAATGATTGAAATATCTTCTAAACCTGGCTCATTTGGGTCTTGAACTCCATTACCATTGATGTCTAAATATACCCTACCTTCAATGGTAGCTGGGTTATTGAGAGGTGCTAAAAAGTCATCTAATAAATTAAAATTTGTAACTTGAGCACTTATGTTGCTGAAAAACAACAACAAAAAAACAAATAAGATTGGCTTCTTATACATGTTTTACATATTTTAAATTGATGTAAATATAAGAATATTATCAGAATATAGTTTTTTTTAGAAAAAAATGTACAAAAGACACTGTAGCCCTAAAGATTTTTTAATTATTATTATAATTATCTGAAAATCAATTTTTTAATATTTAAATTTTTTGATTTTGAAAAAATTAATTTATTCAATTACTGAACAACGCATGAATTTTATATCTTTAATGATAGTCTCAAGTTCAAGATTGTTGTAAGACTCTAGATGTTTATCTTCGAGTATGATAAGATCCAAAGGATATTCAATCTTAAACCTAATGTCTGATGTTATATTATTTAAGTAATTGAATAATTCCTCGCTATTATTAAATTCAATTTTTTCAAAACGTAATTTTTGGGTGTCTGATACAGCAAGTTGAATAGGATATATAAGGCTGGCACAATCAATATGATCTTTGAAAAATTCACCTTGATTACATTTTTCTAGTAATTCTTTATGTTGTCTCTTGTGGTTAATTTTATGGCTTTCGTAATCAGCTGTTTTGATATTCAATGGATACAAAAAATCAAATTCCTGATTATTATTTGCAATAAAATTAGATAGTTCTTCTTTATTCTTTACATTTATAATATTTCCGTTATCTTGTTTTAATTGGTATGGAAACTCTATACTAAAACATAAGGAACCATCAAGCAACTGGTCATAAACAGTATTATGGGAACTTATACCTCTTAAAAGATGAGTCAACTCAGATTCATTATGAAGATTAATATCCTCATCCTCAATAATTACCAAATCATCGTCATAACAACCAAACATGAGCAATGCTAATAGTAAAATAAATACATATTTCATTTGTGCTATTAATTAATTTATAAATAAAACAATTTTAAATCAAAAATTCCTACCATTGTTATATGTTTTTTTTATTGAAGTAAATTGAAAACTAATGACACATTCCAAAAAATCAAATGTATGCGAAGAAAAAACATTTGAAACTATTTATAATAAACATGCAACAGACTTGTATAATTTTTTATATTATAAATATGGTGAACAACTAGATCCATCAGATAAAGTTCAAAATGCTTTTATAAAATTATGGGAAAAGTGCAGTGATATTGTTCCAGAAAAGGCTAAAAGCTTTTTATTTACCGTAGCAAATAATTTATCAATTAATGCTTTTAAACATCAAAAAGTCATTTTAAACTATGAATCCAATCATTTGAGTGACACCAAAAATAGTCAAGACCCATCTTTTATTATGGAGGAAAAAGAATATTTGAAAAAATTTCAAAAGGCACTTTCCAAATTAAGCCCCGAAAAAAGAGCTACATTTTTAATGTGTAAGGCAGAAGGTAAAAAGCACCAAGAAGTAGCAGATTTATTTGGAGTTTCAAGAAAAACTATTGAAAAACGTTTATATACAGCTATTGATGAACTTCGAATTTATATTAAAGAAATTTAACATTTTTAAAGGAGGAAAAAAAAGCTTATAATTGTTATATTTATATAGGACGATTTATGGATTCAAGTGAAATGTTAAAAAAATATCTAAATAATCAGCTTTCTCAAGCAGATAGAGATGCTTTTGAAAAATCTGAAATTTACAAAGATTATTCTAAATTAATTGATACAGCACCAAGTTTCAAAAGCAAAAAATTTGATTCTAAGCATCATTTTAAAGAAATTCAAAAGACAATAAATAAATCAAAACTTAAGCGTGGTAAATTAATCAGTATTGGTGTTATTTCTAATATTGCCGCCCTTTTAGTGTTTGGAGTGTTTGTTTTAGCTGACTTATTTACACATACCGAGAACTATCATACTAACGTAGCTGAAACCATTGAATTTAATTTGCCTGATGATTCAAATGTAAGCTTAGCAGCAAATTCTAATTTATTGTTGGATAATAAAACATGGTTAAATAATCGTTCTTTAAAACTAAAAGGCGAAGCATTTTTTGAGGTGGAAGAAGGAAAAGTGTTTGTTGTTAATACGCGTATGGGAAATGTAAGTGTGTTAGGAACTAGTTTTAATGTAAAGCATAGAGGTAAACTTTTTGAAGTAACTTGTTATAGTGGGAAAGTGCAAGTAGATACAGGCGGTCAGTCTTATATCATTGAAGCAGGAGAGAGTATGCAAAATTTTGATGGGAATGTGAGTAAATCTGATATAAATAAGGAACAACCTGATTGGAAAAATGGTTTTTCATCCTTTAAAAGTGTGGCTGTTGCTCAAGTATTTCAAGAATTAAATAGCCATTTTGACATACAAGTCAATTATAATTCTATTAATTCAGATACCAAATTTACAGGAAGTTTTGAGCATGGCAATCTTGAATTGGCACTTGAATCAATTTGCAGACCACTTTCATTGGGGTATGAAATTTTTGAAAATAAAGTGATTATCTATAACCCATAAATCGTGAGATACTTTTGTTGGCTATTAATGTTTTTATGCATTCATGCAAAAGCTCAGCAAAATGAATTACTCCTTTTATCTGAATATCTTTCTGTTACTGAAGATGATTTTGATATTTATTTTTCGTACGCTGATGATGATTTAGAAAATCTACATCTACCAGCTATATTCTTTGAAGATATTAATCAACGATTAAAGCATATACAAAATTTCTCTTATTTTGAAATTAGTCAAGTTTCAGACCGCATTTATACTTTAGTTGCCAACGAAAAATTGACGGATATTGATATTCAAGTTTTGGAATTAGCAACAAATCAACCAGTAGATTCCTTTACTTTAAGTATTAAAAATTTAATTTTCAAAGTCACAAATCAGCATCAAATTAGCTTAAAGTTTCCCGTTTCATTTCAAAACTCAAATCTTCTTATTGATGCCAAAAATTTCCAAGTAAATAAAATTAAACTCTCAGAAATAAAAACAAACAAACTAAACACTTTATATTTAGAAATCAAAGCTGAAGAATTAAAGAGTATTTTGATTTCAAATTATATAGCTTCAGGAATTAACAAGTTAGAAAATGGGAATGAAGAAATTAGGGTGTCAAAATTCAAAAGCTTTCCTGGTTTAGTAGAAGCAGATGTATTACAAAATATTCAAATTTTACCTGGAATCAATAGCACTCAAGAAAGTTTGTCTTATTTAAACATAAGGGGAGGAACTCATGATCAAAACTTGTTTTTATGGGATGGCATAAAAATGTATCAAACCTCTCATTTCTTCGGAATGATTTCTGCTTTTAGCCCTTATATGATAGAATCTACAGAAATCAGTAAAAATGCTACAAGTGCTCAATACTTTGATGGCGTTTCTGGAATGGTAGAAATGAAAACCTCAAACTTAGTAAGTTCCGTTTCACGCACAGAGGTTGGATTTAACCTGATCAATGCTGATGTTTTTACCAATCAGCCTATAAACTCAACGTCTTCTATTCAAGTGTCTTCAAGACATTCATTGAACTTTGCATTAAATACACCTACCTACAATTCATTTTACGATAAAGTGTTTCAAAATACTGTTTTTGAAAATGCGCAACATACATCTTCTGCTGAATCGCATACCTTCAATTTTTTTGATACAGCTATTAGGTACCTAAACCAAGTTACAGAAATGGATAAAATTCGAATAAATTTAGTATATCATCAAAATAACTTTGAACTTTCTCAGCATGATGCTTTTTTACCAGCTACAACTGAATTAGGTAGCCAGCTTCAACAATCTAATTGGAGTGGTGGTTTTAATTGGCAAAGAAGATGGAATGAAAATCATGAATCGAATATACAATTTGGTATAAGTAATTATAATTTAGAAGGACTTAATTCAGCTTTTTCTCAAGAGCAATCTCTTTTCCAAGCTAACGAGGTTAGGGATTGGAATTTTAATTGGCAACATTCTCAAAAATGGACTGACAAATTAGCTATTACGTATGGAATTCAACTAAATGAAACGGGAGTCATTAATAAAGAGGAATTTGAAAATCCTTTTTTTTTAAGTGAGGAAAGAAAATCCATTTTAGTTAGTGGTGCTTATGGCGGCTTAGAGTTTTTATCTAAAGATGAAATGAGCAAATTATATCTTGGAGGAAGACTTAATCATTTTAGTCAATTTAATTCTGTAAGCTTTGAACCTAGGTTATATTTCAGACAAAAATTTTTAAATCATTTTACTTTTGAATTATCAACAGAACAAAAATCGCAAGTAACAACACAATTAGTAGATTTACAGACAGATTTTTTAGGAGTGGAAAATAGAAGGTGGGTAGTAGCAGACCCTAACCAACGGCCTATTTTACAATCTCAACAATTTGAAGCAGCATTTCAGTTTTTTAAGAATAATTGGTTGGTGAGCCTTGCTGGATACGTTAAAAGTGTTGAAGGTATTGGAACACAAAGTCAAGGCTTTGTAAATCAATTTCAATTTACAGAAGACTTTGGGGAATACAATGTACTAGGCCTTGATTTTTTAATTAATAAGCAGCTAAGAAAAACTTCAATGTGGATGAGTTATTCTTTTATGGATAATACCTATAATTTTGATTCACTTACTCCAAATGAGTTTCCAAACAATACCAATATAACACATATCATCAATGCAGGGGTACAGCATCAACTAGGAGATTTTGATTTTTCAATAGGAGCAAGTTGGCATTCAGGAGTTCCTTTTACAGGTATTCAGACGCAACAGGCTCAGGGGACTTCTATTCCTTTTGAACACCCTAATCAATCAGTATTACCAAATTATTTTCGTTTGGATGCTTCAGTGAATTATAAGGTAGAACTTACGTCTAAAATGAAGCTTAAATCAGGCTTGTCTTTCTGGAATATTACTGATAGAAAGAATATTTATAATTCCTTTTATGAAAACAATCAACAATTGGGTACTATAGAAAACTTTCAACAATTAGGTCTTGGTTTTACACCAAATTTTATGATACGATTGATTTTTTAATCGGTGCTAGTCTTGAATCTAAGATATTGAAATTGCTATAATTGAAGTTTAAGTGGTTAGCGAATCTTGGTCCATGACCTTTTCTTCTGTTTCTTTCAGTTGCTTTTTTCTAAATTCAACTAAATCTTTTAGTTCTTTTCCGTATTTACTCAACTTAATGTGTTCATCTAAACTGTTATAAACGGTATCTAAGTATTTCATATTTAATTCTGAAGCTTCAGATAAAATTATAAATGGAGCAATTTCAAGATTTTTATTTTGTAGGGCAAAATTCACCATATAAAGATATCTTCTACGTTCCATAGACTTCTTTTTGTTCTCGAAGTCGTCTAAATTTTTATTTTGATTTTTTAATTCAAACTCCTCTTTAATCAAGTCTAGGTCTTGGTCATTAAAGCGTTTGACTGATTTTTTGATTTCTTCTAGTTTTTGATGATTTTCTGAGGATGTGGTTATTTTAGCTTTTGTGAAATCAGTTACTTTAGCATCCACTTCATAATTTCCTTCCTCCGCAAAAAAGTTGATTACTTCCATGTAATCTTCATTATTATGTTTTTTTAGCAATAACAACATAAGTTCAGGTTCCTCAAGTTGTGCTTTTAGTTTAAAGTTTTCACTACTTCCATCAAAACTTGCTGAATCGATATTAACAATAGTACTATCTTTAACTCCTTGTAAGTAAATCTTGCCAATTTTAAGATCAGAAACTTTTCCCTCAAGAAATAAATTTGGTTTATTTTTTTGCTGATTACATGCAACTAGACTTAGAATAATGATTAAAATTATTAAATTATTTTTCATATTGTATTTTATTGAATTCAATTTTAATGAAGATATTTTAAAAAGTTGAGGCTATATCCATTAGCATTGCACAGCCCAAAGCTGCATAGGTGCCCACCACATAGCCAAAAACTGCTAATAGTACACCAACGCTAGTAAGTGAGGGATGAAATGCAGCTGCTACTACAGGCGCAGATGCTGCACCTCCAACATTTGCTTGACTGCCAACAGCTAGGAAAAAGTATGGGGCTTTAATTAATTTAGCTACTAAGATTAGAAGACCTGCATGAATACTCATCCAAACCAAACCGATTGCTAATAATCCAGGGTTTTCAAAAACTGTGGTTAAGTCCATTTTCATTCCAATAGTAGCTACTAAAATGTAAATAAAAATGCTACCTATCTTACTTGCTCCAGCTCCTTCATATTTCTTAGCTTTTGTAAACGAAAGAGACACTCCAATCAATGTAGCTATACTTACCATCCAAAAAAACTGTGAAGCAAATGAAGAAAATGCTGATTTTTTATCACTAAAAATATCAAAGTTATTGGTCAGGAAAGCAGAAATTTCATCTGCAGAAAAATGAGCGATTCCAACCGCAGTAAATGCAAAGCCTAACATAATCATATAATCGGTTAAATTTGGAATTTTGCTTACACTTTTTGTATATGTAGAAACTCGTTCTTTTAATTCTTCTATAGCAGAATTATCTGCCTCTAACCATTTATCAATAGCATTTTTCTTTCCAATACCTATTAAAATAATGGCCATCCATAAATTGGCAACCACTATGTCAACCAACACCATTCCTCCGTATTTTTCTGGATTGTACTCAAATATTTCTAGCATAGCTGCTTGATTTGCCCCACCACCAATCCAACTTCCAGCCAAGGTTGCTAGGCCTCTCCATACAGCATCTGGGCCTGCCCCACCCACAGTTTCTGGTGAAACTAAAGAGATTAATAAAATGGCAATTGGCCCACCAATAACAATTCCAATAGTTCCTGTAAAAAACATAAGTAAGGCTTTAAAACCTAAGTTGGATATAGCCTTAAGATCTATGCTAAGGGTAAATAAAACCAACGAAGCTGGTAGTAGATAACGACTTGCTATAAAATACAAGTTTGATTCTTCATCGCTTATTATATTTAATGAATTGAATATGGCAGGTAACAAATAACACATTAAAAGAGCTGGAACAATTTTGTAAAATTTATGCCAAAATCCAGATTTTATAGACGAAGTATAAAATATAAAAGCCAAAGAAGCAGCTAATATTCCCAGAACTATTGCATCATTTGTAAAAACTGGAGTGTATACCATATGAATCAAATTTTGGTAAAAATAGAAAAATAGCTGATATTTACTAGAGATGTTTTAAGAATTGCTGTCTCAAATAATTCGCTACACCATCATTTTTTGATTCAAGAGTAGTAGCATCAGCAACTGCTTTTACTTCTGGTTTTGCATTATCAACAGCCACACCAAAACCAACATTTTTAAGCATTTCTATATCATTAAAATTATCTCCAAAAGCTAGAACTTCATCACGCTGAAAATGGTATTTTTCATTTAAAAGTAAATCGATGGCCGTTAATTTGGAAATACGTTTTGGAGCAATTTCAATATAAGTTGGTTTCGAACGATACAAATGGATATCTTCAGCCATTTGTTCAGTAAGATAATTATAGAGTTGATCAATTTTTTCAGCATCCCCCATACACATAATTTTATGTGCCCCAAATTTAGTTTTAGACCATTTCTTTAAAACTTTATTATTTCCCAACACAGTAGGAGTTACTTTTGTATTTCGCATTTCTCTTTCTGCCCAATAATCCATTTTAGGCACAAACCAATCATCTTGTTGATATAAACTTAAGTGCACTTCTGTAAAATCTTGATTATAAGCTAAGATTTTTTCCATTTGAGCAAGTGAAATTTCCGTTGAACTCAATATTTGTTCCTGGTCAAGCACTAACCCTCCGTTGTACGCAATTAGTGGTTCTTTTTCAATACCTAATTGCTCCTGCAGGTGTTTCATTGCAGCTGGCATACGCGAAGAAATAAGTATAAAAGGCAACTTCTCTTTTAAAGCCTTAATGGTTTCTAGAGTAGAAGTAGATAATTCACGATCTTTATTGAGCAAAGTTCCGTCTATATCAGAACAAATTAATTTAAAATTCATCAGCTATTTTTTATGTAGACAAATTTACTTTGTTTTAATGGGAAATTACTTTTTTTTTATAATGAAGTGATTTAATCTATAATTCATAAAAAAAGCTTCGTGATCTAACGAAGCTTTAAGTTTTTTTGATTTGAAAATCTTACTTGTAAGGCATCCAAATTTCCAAAAGTGCTTTTCCATCTGTTTGTCTGCCGGTATGGTTCCATAAGCCTTCTACCATTCTTAAATTAAATTCTATGCTTCTACCAACATTATCTGGATTTTTTGAAAAATAATCAATATTTTCCACATATTTGGCAGTTTTTTTAGTGGTTATACCACCCGTTGCTCCTGTAAAAAATTCAGTCGGTGATTTGGTCCAAGTTCCGCCACTTGACCCAACAAACTCTCCTGTTTTTTTATTGAAGGCTAACACTTGGTAGTAATTATCAGTTAGCATTTTGATAGTTTTTCTTGGGGCATATTCTATTACCCTCCAATCTTTATCACCTTCATCCTGCTTTTTATGTATCCGCCAACATTTGGCCATTTCCACATTTTTAGATTCATCAATGCGTTTCCATATTTCAAATTTAGAGGAATCTTTTAAATTGGTAAATTTGATTACATCATCTTCCAAAAACAAAAAGCGATAAATTTCTGAAGTATTTGATAGACTTGGATCTTCAGAATCAATTTCTATAAATTTTTGTATACGAAAGTTTTCTAATAAGTAAGTTCCTCCACCAGCTTTTATAAAATCTCCGTTATTGGGGTCAAATTCACTATAGGTGTAAAATTGATTACTAAAAAGCTGTATTACATGCTCAGTAACTTTTTCTCCATTAACTTCTTCCAATTTCCAAGCTCCATTTAGATGATCTGCATAAACATAGCTTTGAAAAGCAAACAAAACTAAAATTAAAACTATTTTTTTCATGACATATTTTTTAATAAATACAACAAACAATATACCAATTATTTAATTGATTGAAGTTTTTTTACAGGCTTTAATTGAAATTTAATTATTTAAGGAATGCGTAAATATTTATGGGTTTGTAAAGAAATCTTCCATTTTGGGTTTGTCATTACATAGTCTACAATAAGGGGCATCATTTTATCTCTAACACTCCATTCAGGTTGAAGATATAAAAGTGCATTTTTGTTTGTTTTATGGGCTTGTTCTTCAGCAAATTTAAAATCGTGTTTATTGTAAATAATAACCTTTAGTTCATCTGCTTTTTGATAAACTTTTTCTGTGGGGAGTTTGTTTTTTTTTGGCGATAAACAAATCCAATCCCAACTTCCTGTAAGCGCATAAGCACCAGAAGTTTCAATATGGATTTTCATATTTTTATCTTTAAATCCTTGCGTAAGAGGCTGCATATTCCAGGTAAGTGGCTCACCCCCAGTAACTACTACTGTGTCTGAATATTTCGAGGCTTTTTCAACAATTTCTGCAGTTGGGGTAGGAGGGTGTTTTTCTGGATCCCAACTTTCTTTTACATCACACCAATGGCAGCCCACATCACAACCACCAATCCTCACAAAATAAGAAGCTGTTCCTGTATGATGCCCCTCCCCTTGAATGGTGTAAAAGTCTTCCATAAGCGGAAGCATTTCACCTTTGTTGACTAGGTTTTTAATCTCATCTAAATTCATAGCGGGCAAAGATAGGGATTTTTAAAATTTCTGAAGTCATCACTGCTGAATATCATACAAGAGTTAACCTATAATCATTCCAGCAATAGTAGCAGAAAGTAAAGAAGCAAACGTTCCACCAATTAGAGCTCGTAGTCCAAATTCTGAAAGTAATTTTCTTTTATTGGGAGCTAATGATCCAATTCCTCCAATTTGAATTCCAATGGAAGCAAAATTGGCAAATCCGCAGAGCATATAGGTGGCCATAATTACTGATTTTTGATAATTTAAACTTAACAAGTTAGCAGGATTTTTAAGTTCTGCTAATTGAATATATCCAACAAATTCGCTTGCCGCAAGTTTGATACCAAGCAGTTGCCCCATGAGCATAACATCTTCTTTAGGAACTCCAATAAGCCACATGATAGGAGCAAATAGGAAACCTAAAATAGATTCTAATGAAAAGGTTGAATAAGGTGAGTTTTCTGCTATAAATGGATTTAGACCTACAAGCCCACCAAACCCCTCAAGCAAGTAATTAATAAATGCAATAAAGGCGATAAAAACTAAGAGCATAGCTCCCACATTAGCAGCTAATCGAAGTCCTTCTGTAGTTCCATTTGAAATGGCATCTAGAAAATTAGAACCAATTTTATCTTGCGAAACTTCTGCGGTTCGCTCAATTTTTTCCTGTTGTGGATAAAGAATTTTTGAGACTACAATTGCACCAGGAGCTGCCATTACCGATGCGGCTAGTAAATGGCGAGCAAATTCAAGACGTTTTACTGGATCTCCATCACCTAAAAATCCTATATACGCAGCTAAAACTCCACCAGCAACAGTGGCCATTCCACCAATCATGACCAATAAAATTTCTGATTTGGTCATCTTTTCTAAATAGGCTTTAATCATTAAAGGAGATTCGGTTTGTCCAAGAAAAATATTACCTGCAACACTCAATCCTTCGGCTCCAGAAATGCTCATTAATTTAGTAAGCACCCATGCCATTCCTTTAACTATAACTTGTATAACACCCAAATAAAATAAAAGTGATGTAAGTGCTGAGAAAAAGATAATGGTAGGGAGTATTTGAAATAAAAAGATAAACCCATAGCTATCCGCATTCATCAAATCACCCAACAAAAATTCGCTTCCTTCAGCTGTAAAATCAAGAATTTTTACAAATATTTTTCCTATGAATTCAAAAACCGCTTGAACAACAGGTACTTTCAAAATTCCAATAGCTAGAACCAACTGGGCTAAAAGACCTACGCCCACCGTCTTCCAATTGATAGCTCTTCGGTTGGAGCTGAATAAAAACGATAAAAATATAATACTAAAAACACCAATTACTCCGCGGTAAAATCCCTCTAAAGTAAAATCTTGATTTGGAATCATTTCTTTATCTTTTGAAGCTTCTTTAAGTTGACGGGTTAGATTAGTTTGATTTTCTTTAACCAATACAAGTTGAAATAGTTCTGTTTGAAGTTTTATTTTGTTATTTTCCTTATTTATGAATGAAAAAGAAAGTAGTTTGTTTTCATTTCTTAAAAATAGACTGTCGTTTTCTATTGCGTAATCATATGCTGTCACAGTCAAATTTTCATTTTTAATTTGAAGTGAGTGAGCATCAAATTCAAATGTTTGATTTAGTGAAAATTGATGATCAACAGCATTACTTAAAGAGTCAATTGTTGAAACAGAATACGTACCTTCAAGAGATTGTCCACTTGATAAAAATCCAAAAAGAAGAGTAAGAAAAAGGAATAGTTTTTTCATTCCTTATTGACGTTTTGATATTTCATCACGAATGCGAGCTGCTTTTTCGTAATTTTCATTTTTAACCGCCTCTTCTAGCATTTCGTTCAGCTTTTTAAGTGGAATATTATTAAAATCAGATTTTTTACTTAAATCACCACCTGTGGTTTTTTCTTTTTCTGAAAGTTTAGCATCAAACATTCCTGCAGCACTTTTAGGGGTTAGTTGAACACCGGCTTTATCAATAATGTTTTTATACGTAAAGATTGGTGCATCAAAACGAAGCGCTAAAGCAATCGCATCACTTGTTCTTGCGTCAATAATCTCTTCAATTTTATCCCTTTCGCAAATCAAGCTAGAATAAAAAATACCATCAACTAGTTTATGAATGATAACTTGCTTGATGGTTATTGAGAAATGTTCAGAAAAAGTTTTAAATAAATCGTGGGTAAGTGGTCTAGGTGGTTTAATTTCCTTTTCTAACGCAATAGCAATAGATTGAGCTTCAAATGCTCCAATAACAATAGGTAACTGTCTTTTACCATTAATTTCACTCAATAATAGGGCATATGCACCATTTTGAGTTTGGCTATAGGAAATTCCTTTTATGTTTAATCTAACTAAGCTCATATTTCGCAAAAATAAAAAAGCGGTCTAAATAAAAAAGATAAATCTTGGCAATTTAGACCGCAATTTCAATTTGCTAATATACGAACTTTTAAGCATTGTTAGCTTTAAATTCCTTAAGCTTTTCTGTAAGTTTTGGAACTACTTCAAAGGCATCACCAACTATACCATAATCAGCTGCTTTGAAGAAAGGGGCTTCGGGGTCGTTGTTGATAACGACTTTGGTTTTTGAGGCATTTATTCCAGCTAAGTGCTGGATTGCTCCAGAAATTCCAATAGCAATATATAAATTTGTGGCAACTGGTTTTCCTGTTTGGCCAACATGCTCTCCATGAGGTCTCCAGCCCATATCACTTACTGGTTTAGAGCATGCTGTAGCGGCATTTAAAGTATCCGCAAGATTTTCTACCAAATGCCAGTTTTCAGGTCCTTTAAGCCCCCTTCCACCAGATACTACAACTTCTGCATCAGCTATGCTTACCTTATCTTTATTTTTGTCAACCGATTCAACGGTAACCTTTTTGCTCTCTTCAGAAATTGTAGGCTCAAAATTGCTAATTTCAACTTCTAATGAGTTTTCGTGCACACCAAAAGAATTGGTAGAAAGCCCTATGATTTTAGTATCTGTTGTAATTTCAGTTTCGTTAAAAGCCTTATTAGTAAAGGCTGTGCGCTTCACCATAAAACCATTTTCTGTTATAGGTAAATCTACCACGTTAGATGCGTATCCAGCTTCTAAATTTACAGCCAACAAAGGAGCTAAATACTTGGCATTAGCACTTTGACTAAGCACTATTGTATTGCATAACTCTTGTTTAGCAGCTTCGGTAAGCACCGCAGCGTAGGAATCAGCATTGAACTTAGCAAGTTCTTCATTATTTACATGCAACACCTTTGAAACCCCATACTTTCCTAATTCACTAGGATCATCTGCATTTACAGCAATGGCAGTAACTTTGCTGTCTGTTTTATCTGCTATGGCTTTAGCATAAGAAGCTACCTCAAATGAAGCCTTCTTAAATTTACCATTTTCTGTTTCTGTATAAACTAAAATAGACATAATATTTTTTTTTAAATTGCTTTTGCTTCGTTATGTAATAAATCGATTAATTCATCAATATTTTCTGCGTCAACTAATTTGACTTCACCTTTAGGTGCTGGTTTAGAGAATTTTTTGGCTTCGGTTGAAACTTTATCTCCAACAGCTTCTACAACGTTTAATGGTTTTTTTCTGGCCATCATAATTCCTCTCATATTAGGAATTTTTAAATCTGATTCTTCTACTAAACCTTTTTGTCCTCCAATAACTAAAGGAAGATTAGTTTTCAAGGTTTCTTTTCCACCATCAATTTCTCTAATGGCAGTAGCTGTATTTCCATCAATTTCTAAACTTACACAAGTGTTAATGAAACCGTAACCTAACATTTTGGCCATCATTCCAGGAACCATACCACCATTATAGTCAATAGATTCTCTCCCAGCAATAATTAAATCATACTCACCCTCTTTAGCAACCTTTGCTAATTCAGTAGCAACTTGGTATCCATCTAATGGAGCTGTATCTATCCGAATAGCATTATCTGCACCAATGGCTAAGGCTTTTCTTATGGTAGGCTCTGTATCTTTAAGACCTACGGTTGCTACATCTACAGAAGCACCTTGTTTTTCCTTAAACCACATTGCGCGAGTTAATCCAAACTCATCATTAGGATTAATAATAAACTGAACTCCGTTAGTGTCAAACTTTGTGTCCCCTTCCGTAAAATTGATTTTGGAAGTTGTATCAGGTACATGACTTATACAAACTAATATTTTCATTTTATCACTTTTATATTTATATGTTGCGAATATACTAAGAACTTTCGAATTTTATTATGCGCGCATAGCAAAATTTTATTAAAATTTATTTTCTGTAAAATTAAGGCTTATTTGATTTTTAAAGCAGCAAATAATGACTTATTTTTGCTGTTTGTGAAATTTAAATCATAAGCATGAGGACAATACAATTTAGAGAAGCTGTTTGCGAAGCAATGAGCGAAGAAATGCGCAACGATGAGTCTGTCTATTTGATGGGAGAGGAGGTTGCAGAATATAATGGAGCCTATAAAGCTTCTAAGGGTATGCTTGACGAATTTGGCCCCGATCGCGTGATTGATACTCCTATTGCAGAACTTGGTTTTGCCGGTATTGGAGTTGGTTCAGCTATGAATGGTAATCGACCAATTATTGAATTTATGACGTTTAATTTCTCTCTTGTAGGAATTGATCAAATTATCAACAACGCAGCTAAAATGCGCCAAATGTCTGGTGGTCAATTTAATATCCCCATAGTTTTTAGAGGTCCTACGGCTTCTGCAGGTCAATTGGGAGCTACGCATTCTCAAGCTTTTGAAAATTGGTATGCAAATACACCAGGTTTAAAAGTTGTTGTTCCTTCCAATCCTTATGATGCAAAAGGTCTTTTGAAGTCGGCTATACGTGATAATGATCCTGTAATTTTTATGGAGAGTGAACAAATGTATGGGGACAAAGGAGAAGTGCCTGAGGAAGAATACACTATCCCTTTAGGGAAAGCAGATATCAAAAGAGAAGGAGAGGATGTAACGATTGTTTCTTTTGGAAAAATTATAAAGGAGGCATATAAAGCTGCTGAAGTTTTAGCTGAAGAGCACAATATCTCTGTTGAAATTATTGATTTAAGAACTGTACGTCCGTTGGATTACGATATGATTATTGAATCAATAAAGAAAACTAATAGAATGGTAATTTTAGAAGAAGCTTGGCCTTTTGGAAATGTTTCTACAGAAATTACTTACCGCGTGCAGCAAGATGCATTCGATTTCTTAGACGCTCCAATTGTGAAAATAAATACAGCTGATACTCCAGCACCCTATTCTCCTGTTTTACTTAAAGAATGGTTGCCAAATCATGAAGACGTAATTAAGGCTGTTAAAAAAGTAATGTACTTAGATTAGTCATTCCAAACTATAATTAAAAAAAGGTGTTTTGAATTTTCAAAACACCTTTTTTTTTATACTAAATTCTAAATTTATTTTTGATCTGTATCATATACTTTTACAAGTTCCACTTGGAAATACAAAGGAGAATCTGGAGGAATTGGACCTCTTCCAGCTTTACCATAAGCCAAATCAGAAGGGATTAACAAATCTGCTTTTTCACCTTCTCTTAAAATTAGTAAAGCTTCATCCCATCCTGGAATCACAAAACCTCTAGCAACTTCAAACTCAATTGGCTCTTGGCGATCTAACGAAGAATCAAATTTGTTTCCATCCAAAAACATCCCAGTATAATGTACAGCAACTTTTTGACCTTTTTCTGCTTTTTTACCCTTAGGATTTTCCTCAGTTATTTTGTAGCGAAGACCAGATTCTGTTTCTTCAAATCCTTCAGACATTTCGTCAAAGATTTTTGCTTTTTCTTCTGCTTCAGCTTGAAGAGCTTCTTCAATCTTTTCAATACCATTGGTTAATGCTACTTCAGCATTAAAGTTTCTTGCTGCAGCACCCTTTCTAATGATGTCAATGCTTTCGATTTTTACTTCTTCTAATGGTCTATCTTGAGCAGCTGTTTCAACTTCACCAATTTGATCTACTACTTCTTGACCTTCCACAACTTTACCAAATACTGTATGTCTTCCATCAAGGTGTGGTGTTTCTTTAAGAGTGATAAAAAACTGACTTCCATTAGTATCTTTACCAGCATTTGCCATAGATAAAATACCTTTAGAATCATGTTTTAAATTTTCATTAATTTCATCTGGAAATTGATAACCAGGTCCTCCTTGCCCGCTCCCTTCTGGATCTCCTCCTTGAATCATGAAATCCTTAATTACGCGATGAAATATGATGCCATCATAGTAATTTTTACCTTCAAACTTCTCGTCAACCATCGGATTTGTGCCTTCTGCAAGACTCACAAAATTCCCTACAGTCATCGGTGTTTGGTCAAAGTGTAGTTCAATAATTATTTCACCCATTGTAGTATTCATCTTTGCGTACATGCCATCTTCTAAGTTTGGATACTCGTCACAAGAGGTTGCAAAAATTGTTGCAATTGCTAATAAAATTAAATTAATTTTCTTCATTTTTTACGTATTTGAATTTGATTTATTTTTGATTAATCTCTAATAATTCTACTTCTGCTATAATGGGGGTGTTAGAAGCAATTTTTTCTCGATCTCCAGTAGTTCCAAAGGCTTTGAACGATTGAAAAATAAAATTCACCTTTTCCCCTTCTTTCATTAATTTTAAACCTTGTCTTAGGCCAGAAAAAATCACCTCTTCATCAATGAAATATTCTTTTTCTCCTAATTCTTCTAAGCTGTATATTTCATTTCCATTCAAATCTGAGATAGAATACTGAAAAATCACTTGATCCCCTTTCTTAGGTTTGATGGTATCTTTTTCATTTTTAGTTAGGTAGGCATACCAAAAACCATTTTGCGACTGTTTATAAACTAATGTATCTTTTTCAATAATTGAAAGGATAGCCTTTTTTTCTTTAGCTGCAATTTTTTTGTTTCTTTCAGAAGACTCTTTCATGTAGCTTCCAGACTGATGGCTAATAGGTTTTCTTGGCTCCTCTGGGGTTTGGCAAGAAATTAAATTAAAACCTATAAGTGCAATAATTAATACAATGTTTTTCATTCTTTATTTTTCTTTGGGTAAGGTAGCTAAAAATTTTTGAACTGTATCCTTGAGGCTTAATTCACTTCTTCCACCAGCTGCATTTTTATGTCCCCCACCACTAAAGTATTTCCTGGCGTATTGATTGACATCAAAATCTCCCTTAGAACGAAATGAAATTTTAATTATTCCTTCCTCTTTATTTTCTATAAAAATCACAGCAAAATCAACATTTTTTAGAGAAAGCCCATAATTTACAAAGCCTTCTGTATCTCCTTTTTTAAAATTATGTTGATCTAATTCTTTTTGGCTCAAGGTAATGTATGCGGTGTGGTGTTCTTCAATAAATTTTAAGTTTGATAGAGCTACACCTAGTAATTGAAGTCTATTGTAAGAATTAGTATCAAACGTGTTTTGATGAATTTCAGCATTATTGACTCCAAGATCAATTAGGTGACCAATAATTTGATGTGTCCGGCTAGTTGTAGAAGGAAATCTAAAGGAACCAGAGTCTGTCATGATTCCTGTATAAATGCATGTTGCAATTGATTGATTAATCAATTCTCTATTCCAGTTTTCTAATACTTCATAAACCAATTCGCAAGTAGATCCAATTTCAGGTTGACTTATACAAATTTGAGCATAAGATGCGGGTTGTTGATGATGATCTATCATGATAAAATCAGCATTTGCATTTTCTAAGCTAGTTTGCATATCACCAGTGCGTGAAAGATCATTATAATCTAAGCTAAAAATTAAATCAGATTGGTCGATATAATTTATAGCTTCTTTGTTATGTTTAGTGAAAAATAGAATCTCCTCCTGTTGAGGTAGCCATTTTAAAAAATCTGGATATTCATTGGGAAGTATAACTCTTACCTGAGGATGTATTTTTTTTAAAAAAAGATACAAACTTAATGAGGATCCAATAGCATCACCGTCAGGATTTTTATGCGAAGTGATACTTATTTGCTTCGCATGCTTTACTAATTTTTCAATTTTTGAAATGTATTCTTTCATTTTAACAAATTTAAAAATTTATTTTAGCTTTATCTCTAATGAAGCATTTTATTAGCAAGAGTTTAAAGTTTACAGGTATGAAAATAGTAGATTTTAAACTTTTTCTATAATGCCATTAAGATTGGTCTTCTTTTATTAATTTTGCAACAATTAAAAAATAAAAAAAATGTCAGGAAATAAAACATTCACAATGTTAAAGCCAGATGCTGTTGAAAAAGGACACATTGGAGCAATTTTAAATCAAATTACTGAATCTGGTTTTAGAATAGTAGCTATGAAGCTTACACAAATGACTGAAGCAGACGCAAAACAATTTTACGCAATCCACAAGGAACGTCCTTTTTTTGGCGAGTTAGTTGAATACATGACAAGAGGGCCTATTGTTGCAGCTGTATTAGAAAAAGAAAATGCTGTTGAAGACTTTAGAACCTTAATTGGAGCTACTAACCCAGAAGATGCAGCCGAAGGTACAATTCGTAAAAAATACGCTGCTTCAATTGGCGAAAATGCCGTTCATGGAAGTGATAGTGATGAAAATGCTCAAATTGAAAGTGCTTTCCATTTTGCCGGGAGAGAAATGTTTTAATTTGATTGTAAACACTTATATAAAAGCAACTTGATTTCATTAAGTTGCTTTTTTTGTACTTTAAAATTAAACCAGTAATTTTAATTGATCCATGATATTTATTAGGATAATCATTTAAATTCCCAATCCTTTAGCTCTTCTAAAGTTATATAATCCAACATTTTTTCATGACATGATTCTAATTTCAGTTGGATACCAACTCCAGCTTCTTTACTTTTTAACCAAACCCCCATGCAAATACACCACCAATCGCCATCTTTTAATCCAGGAAATTGCCACTGCGGTTTGGGGGTGATTAAATCGTTACCTCTTGCTTTATTCCATTCTAGGAATGCTTGTGTTACTTTTCCTGCAACAATATGTAAACCATTATCTTGGGGGGTATACAAACAATAACCGTCTCTAAAAACACCAGTCATAGGATGAAAAGAACAAGATTTGAGATCTCCACCTAATACATTTTTTTGATGAGGTATTTTTGGTCGCTTCATTTTTTTAAATTTCGAATTTTGTATAAAATATTTTCTAAGCCATTAATTTTCATTTCGGTAACGGCTTGCATTTGTTTACCTAGCTGATTGTCAGGAAATCCTTTTTGCTGATACCAAATAAGGTAATGTTCTGGCAAATCAGACAAATACCTGCCTTTATATTTTCCAAAGTGCATTTTAGCATGGGCTAACTTAACAAGTTCCTTGGTATCTATGGAGGGCTGCTTCATGTTTAGGTTATCCAATTTTTAATTTTTTTTAGTAGATCCAATTTGCCTGCATAGGGAGGATATTTTACTTCTACGTCCAACCAAGTTTTTCGATCAACAATACTAGTTTTTCGAGTAAAGGTAGAAAATGAATGTTTGCCATGATAACTTCCAATTCCGGAGGTTCCAACTCCTCCAAAGGGTAACCTATCGTTGATAAAGTGAACAATAGTATCATTTATTACAGCTCCTCCAAATTGATATTTAGATAGTATTTTTTTAGCAAAATACCTGTTTTCAGTAAATATATATAAAGAAAGGGGGGGGTTATGTTGATCTAAAACATAATGTAATTCATTATCATTAGTGTAGGATAGTATAGGGAGTATAGGGCCAAATATTTCATCTTGCATTACCTCATCATCCAGCTCTGGATCAATAAGAATTGTTGGACTTATATACAGCTCATCTTCAGCATATTTTCCACCATACCTTAATTCTTTCTGATTTTGAAATAGCTTTATCAAGCGTTGAAAATGCTTTTTATTGATTATTCGAGCTAAATCTGAACTTTCCTTAGGCTGGTCTCCATAGAAATTTCTTATCTCTGAAATTATCTTTTCGGTCAATTGATTTTTAATGCTCTCATGAACCAGAATATAATCTGGTGCTATACAAGTTTGTCCAGCATTAATAAATTTACCCCAAGCAATTCGTTTTGCAGTAACATCTAATTTAGCTGAAGTATCAACTATACAAGGGTTTTTACCTCCTAGCTCTAAAGTTACAGGTGTTAGGTTTTTAGCAGCAGCCTCTGCAACTATTTTACCAACGGCAACACTTCCTGTAAAAAATATGTAATTCCATTTTAATTCTAGTAGCTGACTAGCTACATCAGCGTCTCCAAGACAAACTTCCGCAATTTCTTTTGAAAAACATTGATGAATGATTTTTTGAATAATTTTACTGGTGTTTGGACTTAACTCTGAAGGTTTTAAAACAACCGTATTCCCACAAGCTATTGCGGCTATAAGTGGATTAATAGCTAATTGAAATGGATAATTCCAAGGACTAATAACTAAGACTTGTCCCCAAGGTTTATGATGAATATAATCTACCGATGGAAAGTTGATAAGGCTTGGAAGCTTGAGCCTTGGTTTTTGCCAAGATTTTATTCTTCTAATAAATTTATTTAGTTCTTTGTAAACTACCAGTAATTCAGTTGAATAGGCTTCAACAGGAGGTTTTTTCAAATCTTTACCTAAGGCATCAATTATTTCGTCCTCATGTTGTTCTATTACCAATTTCAATTTTTTCAATAGTGAAATTCGATAATACACATCATCCCAACGCCCTTGATTAAAAAAACTAATTTGATGATTTAGTAATTTTTGATAATTGTAACCCATTCTGTTTCTTGAATAATCAAAATTAAACTTTGCGCTGGTTTAATATGATAAATTAAGTAAAATTAACGTTCGGTAATTAAGTTGAAAATTAGCTGTTTTTGGTAGGACTAATTATTTTTATGTTTTGAAACTTGATTGCTCCTCTAACAATTGCGCTAATTAATTCATGCATGGCTTCTATAATCTGAATTTTAAGTCGACTGTTATGATGAATAATACTAACTTCTCTAGATGGATACGGAGCTTTAAACTTTCTAATTTTAGATTGTGCTTTTGCATTTAAGTCCAAAGTGTGTAAGTAGGGTAAAAGGGTCATTCCAAGTCCTTCATTTGCTAATTTAATCAAAGTTTCAAAACTCCCACTCTCTAAATTAAAGTGATTGATTTGAGGTAAATGTCTTGTTGATTTACAAATGTTTAATACATTATCTGTAAAGCAATGCCCGTCTTCCAACAATAATAACTCATCAGGGTCTAAATCCTCTGGTTGTATTTCTTTTGCTTTATACAGTTTATGGCTTTCAGGAACATACGCCATAAATGGCTCATAGTACAAAGGTTTTTCTAAAATATCATCCTCTCCTAATGGAGTGGCAGCAATGGCAGAATCTAAATTACCGTCCCTTAAACTTTTAATGATTTCTGAAGTAGTCATTTCCTTAATTACCAGATTAACTTTACTATATTTTTTAATAAAGTTGTTCAAAAACATAGGCAGTAAAGTAGGCATAATTGTAGGAATAATAGCTAGCCTAAACTCTCCCCCTATAAAACCTTTTTGTTGATCTACTATGTCTTGAATCCGATTACTTTCATTAACAATATTCTTAGCTTGTTCAACAATGGTTTTCCCAACTTCAGTGAGTTCAATCGGCTTTTTGGCTCGGTCAAAAATTTTGATATCCAATTCCTCCTCAAGTTTCTGTACTTGCATACTTAGCGTAGGTTGAGTTACAAAAACTTTTTCAGCAGCTTTCGTAAAATTTTTATACTCAGCAACTGCTAGCACATATTGAAGTTGGGTAATTGTCATAGCATCATATTTTTCTCAAAATTAAATAATCTATCAATAAAATCTATATAAATTTTCATAAATATTAGAAATACTGATTTAAGTAAATCCTTAATTGAACATCCAAAATTTATTGTGGATCTACGTCAACAATTACTTTTACACTTCTAAATTTACTAATAGCACTCATTTTTTCTTTTCCTTGTTGAATGTATTTTTTGGTATTTGCTAAGGATTGCTTAGGAGGTATCTTAAGGATAATATTTTTTAAATATTCGTTTTTTAATCGGGAAATAGCGGGAAATTCTGGGCCTAACACATGAGTAGAAAAATATTGATACAAAAATTTTGCATACCAATCTGAAGCTTCATTTACTAAATTATAATAACGACTTTTTAAAGTGAATTTGACTATCCTATAAAATGGTGGATACTTATAAATTTTCCGATCATATAATTGTTGTTTGTACATCGATTTAAAATCCTGTGTAGTCACTTGCTGAAGAATTTGATGATAGGGATTATAGGTTTGAATTAGAACTTGTCCGCGCTCTTCAAATCTACCCGCTCTACCAGCCACCTGTACCAGCAATTGAAAACACCTTTCAAACGACCTAAAGTCGGGATAGTTCAATAGACTGTCCGCATTTAATACACCAACTAAAGCAACATTCTTAAAATCAAGACCTTTGGTCACCATTTGAGTACCAATTAAAATGTCAATTTCTAAATTTTCAAACTGTCCAATTATTTTTTCGTAAGCATTTTTGCCACGCGTGGTATCTAAATCCATTCTAGCCACTTGAGCAGTAGAGAATATTTGATTGATTTCTGTTTCAATTTGTTCTGTACCAAAGCCTTTAGTGCTTAAATCTGTGCTGCTACAAGCCAAACATTTAGTTTGCATGGCAATTTGGTAACTGCAGTAATGGCAACGAAGTGTGTTGTTAAATTTATGGTAGGTTAGACTAACATCACAATTTGGGCATTGTGGACTATGACCGCAGGTGTTGCATTCTAAAATAGGGGAGTAGCCGCGTCTATTTTGAAATAATATAATTTGTTTGCCTGCATTTAATTTTTTTTGAATGGCCTTTATAAGCGTATCAGAAAAATGTCCTTTAACCTGCTTTCGTTTTTGCTTATCCTTTAAATCAATTAAGTTTATTTCCGGTGGAAGAATACCTCCATAACGCTGGTCTAACCTAATATATCCAAATTTTTTTTGCTGCACATTATAAAAGCTTTCTAAACTTGGTGTAGCCGTACCCAAAAGCGTTTTTGCCTTAAATTGCTGCGCCAATACAATGGCTGAATCTTTTGCATTGTAGCGAGGAGAAGGGCGTTGCTGTTTGAAATTATTTTCGTGAGATTCATCTACTATTAGTAAGCCTAAATTTGTAAATGGAAGAAAAACAGAAGACCTTGTACCAACTACTATACATGCTTTTTTTTCACTAAGTATTTTTCGGTAGATTTCAACACGCTCATTTAAGGAGTATTTGCTGTGAAATACATAAGCTTGATTTCCAAAATAAGCCTGTAAACGTTTTATTAACTGCGTGGTTAATGCAATTTCAGGAAGTAAATACAATACTTGTTGATTTTGATTTAAGTAGTCCTCTATCAACTTCATGTAGATTTCAGTCTTTCCAGAGGAAGTAACTCCATGAAATAAACTTACTTGGTACTTTTTAAAACTTGCTTTAATTTCTTCAAAAGCAGTATACTGAGCACCCGATAAATCAATCACGCCTCTAGTTTTTTCATGATTAAAATCAACACGCTCTTGCTGAATGTAAAACTCCTCAAAAAACCCTTTATCGATTAATGACTTGATTACTCCTCTTGATACATCAGCTTTTTCTTCCAATAGCTTTGAAGTAATCGGTTTTTTGGTTTGACCTTCTAGCCTAAAATAATGCAAAAAGGCCTCTTTTTGTTTTGGCGCACGTTCTAAAGTTTCAAGCTGCTGATTGAAATATGCTTTTTCATTAAACTTTTCAGGAACGCGAATATAAGTAGCTAATTTTGGTTGATATTTCTTATAAAGTTGTTGCTGAGTCCTAATGAAATTTTTTCCTGTAAGTTTCTTTATGATTGGAAAGACATTTTTACGGTCAATAACCTTAGCTACTTCTGCAATTTTCATGTGCTTTTGCTGCTGAAGCGCTTCAATAATCAAGTATTCTGTATCTGAAAGTTCATCCGTTGATATCTCCACATCAGTACTGAGCTCAATAACAGTTTCACTTTCTAAAACCAAAGCAGAAGGTATGGCAGCGCGCATCACATCGCCCATAGGACAAAGGTAATAATCGGCAATCCAGTCCCAAAACTGAAGCTGATTTTTAGTCACTAATGGAGCATCATCGATTACCCCCTCAATGAATTTGGTTTCATAATGAAGCGGAGCTTGCTGATGTTTTTTAACAATAATACCTGTATATACCTTTGATTTTCCAAAGGGTACAGCCACCCGAGCACCGATTTGGGCTTCATTAAACTCGGTTTCATCAGTTTTATATGTAAAAAGCTGATGCAGAGGCAGTGGTAAAATAACATCAATATAATAACCCATAATATAGTATAGCGAAAATCAAAAATACATATTCAAATTGAGTTGAGCTTTTAAACCCATGTTCAAAAACTATTTTTGAGGGCTATAAATTTGTCCGCGGTGTGGTTTTAATGCATCACGATGTTGAATCATATTAGCCTCATCAACTATTAGAAAAGCAATATGATGATACTCATTAATAGCTTCATCATTCACTAAGTCTTGAGATAAACCTTCTTTTTCTGCATATTCTTTTAGATGAATACAATGGTGTGCTGCAATAGATTTTGCATCAGGACCTCTAAAATCCCAAATGAATTTAATTTGCTTATTCAAAGGTTTCATAAAATTATATTTCACCAAGAAGCTGGTCAATTGTTTTAGCTAATTTGAAATCTTTTTCAGTTACTCCACCTGCATCATGAGTGGATAATGAAATTTCAACTTGATTGTATACATTAGTCCATTCTGGATGATGAGCCTGTGCTTCAGCTTCAAAAGCTACTCTTGCCATAAAGCTAAAGGCTTCTTTAAAGTTTTCAAACTCTATTCTAGTATGAATTGCATTTTCATTATAAGTCCATTCTGAAAAATGTGCTATTTTTTCTTGTATTTCCTTTTCTGAGAACTTCATTTTATTTTTTAGGTGAATTTAAAAAAATACGAAACAAAAAATCTTATGGGCATCTTAAATTTTTGGTCTATACAATTATCTTTATTGTCTTCAGCCAAGTTTTTCAGCATTTAAAGTACAGAAGGCCTATCAAAAAATTAACAAATTAATATCTCTATATTCTACCCCAAACCAATCAGCTATAGCTTTTTTGGTGATAACTCCGTGGTAAGAATAAAGACCATTTCGCAAACCTAAATCAAAACGTAAGGCATTTTCAATCCCTCCTTCTTCACCAATTTGCAATAAATAAGGAGTAAAAATGTTACTTATAGAAATAGATGCTGAACGAGCATAACGAGAGGGTATATTTGGGACACAGTAGTGAATTACCCCATACTTGTTTATAACTGGATGGTCATGAGAAGTAATTTCGGAGGTTTCAATACAGCCCCCCATATCAATACTTACATCAATAATAACGGAGTCAGGTTTCATTTTTTCAACCATTTCTTGAGTTACAATAACCGGTGCTCGGTTTTTACCACGTACGGCACCCACCACAACATCTGCACGTTTAAGCGATTTAATTAAATTCTTAGGTTGTAGGGTAGAAGTATATACGTTTTGACCTAATTCCTTCTGAATTTTTCTCAGCTTAGTTAGTGAGCTGTCAAAAACTTTTACGTTAGCACCCAAACCCAAAGAAGATTTAGCAGCGTAAAAACCCACTGTACCAGCCCCTAAAATAACTACTTCTGTAGGTGGAACACCGCTGATGTTTCCAAACATTAAACCATTTCCATCAGAAGTGTTTGAAAGTAATTCAGAAGCGATTAACACGGATGCATTACCTGCAATTTCACTTAAGGCTTCAACCGCTGGATAGCTGCCATATTCATCCTTGATAAAATCGAATGCCAAGGCAGTAATTCGTTTTTCTGCTAATTTTTTGAAATATTCTTTTCCTATGGTTTTCAGTTGTAATGCAGAAATTAAGCTAGAGTGAGGATGCATTAAATCCAATTCTTTAAAACTTGGAGGAGTAACTTTTAAAACAATAGGACAACCAAAAACCTTTGCCTTTTCACTTGTTACTTCAGCCCCAGCCTCGCTGTAATTTTGGTCGGTAAAATTAGCGTGTAATCCAGCCCCTTTTTCAATCAATACCCGGTGACCGTTTGCGGTTAATCCAGCTACCGCATCTGGAGTCAAACAAATACGCTTTTCTTGAAAGTTACATTCTTTAGGAATACCGATAAATAATTCGCCTTTATCGCGATTGAGTTCAAGCATTTCCTCCTGTGGGAGCAATTCTTTTTTACTGAACGGGGTTGTAGGTTGACTCATTTTAAGTTGTTAAAAAGAAGTATAAAATAAGGCAAATTAAAATGAATTCGCAAATTAAATTAAATTTTTTCTAAAAATGCTTTCGATTTTAAGAATCAACAAGATTAATTTTTCGCTTTCCCGAGGCTAATAGTTCAACATGAACAGCTGTGTGTTCCTCAGGGAGTAAATTAGGAATCATTTCAGGCCATTCAATAAACTGCCAATCTTTAGCTTCATAAAAATAATCCTCAAATCCAATATCAGCTACTTCTTCTTCCTGTTTGATTCGGTATAAATCGAAATGAAAAATTTTTCCATGCGGATAATGGTACTCATTTACCAATGAAAAAGTTGGACTAGATACCTGATCTGAAGATCCAAGTAATTGCACAATAACCTTAATTAATGTAGTTTTTCCTACGCCCATTTCTCCATAAAATAACAAGGCTTGATGTTGGGCTTTTGAAAGTATAAATTTGCCCACTTGTTGAATTTCATTAAGACTATATTCCATTAAATCTGATGTTTACTTAGGTAAATATACACTAAATGGAATAATCATTTCCTCTAATGAAACACCTCCATGCTGAAAGGTATTTCTGTAGTAATTTACGTAATAGTTAAAATTATTTGGATAAGCCAAGAAATAATCGCCTCGAGCAAAAATATATGAACTACTCATATTGATGCTGGGCAAGTGAATTTCTTTAGGATTTTTTACAGCAAATACATCCTTGTCTTGGTAAGTTAAACTTTTCCCTGTTTTATATCTTAAATTTAAACTAGTGTTTTTATCTCCTATCACTTTAGAAGGCGTTTTCACGTTTATGGTGCCGTGATCAGTAGTAACCATCAGCTGGAATCCCATGTGCTTTGCTTGCTGAATAACATCTAATAAAGGCGAATTCTTGAACCAACTTTCTGTGATTGAACGGTAGGATTTATCATCTGCAGCCAATTCTTTAATTACTTCCATTTCAGTTTTGGCATGCGAAATCATATCTACAAAATTATATACCAAAACAGTTAAATCTTTGTTCTTTTGCTGAGCAAAATTTTCAACTAATTTCTTTCCACTATTAAAATTGGTAATTTTAATGTAATCAAAATCTATATCTTTTCCTAGTCGTTTAATTTGAGTATCAAGGAATTCCTTTTCAAAATTATTTTTACCGCCTTCATCCGTATCATTTTTCCAATATTCGGGATAAATTTTTTCCATATCAGCTGGCATTAAACCAGAAAACATAGCATTTCTAGCATATTGAGTAGCTGTTGGAAGAATGCTAAAGAAGCTTTCTTCTTCAGTTTTTTTATAGTACTTATTTATCTGCTCTTCAAAAACTTTAAATTGGTCGTAACGTAAATTATCAATCACTACCAGAAGGGTAGGTTGTTTTTGGTTGACCAATGGAAACACCTTTTTCTTCAATAAGGTATGAGATAAAACGGGTGCATCTTCACCAGCTTTAAACCAATTTTTATAATTTTTCTCAATGAATTTAAAAAACTCATTATTGGCTTCAATTTTTTGAGACTGGAGAATTTCTAACATGCTATCATCATTCACATCATCAAGTTCTAACTCCCAATAAACAAGTCTTTTGTAGATGTCAACCCATTCTTGGTAAGTGTTGATCATAGCCATATCCATAGCAATTTTTCTAAATTCCTGTTGGTAATTTGAAGAGGTTTTCTGACTCACCAATCTATTGTGGTCAAGGTTTTTCTTGATGGAAAGTAAAATTTGATTAGGGTTAACAGGCTTGATGAGGTAATCAGCAATCTTAGCCCCAATAGCCTCCTCCATGATGTTTTCTTCCTCGCTTTTCGTTACCATTACCACAGGGGTTTGGCTGTTGAAAGATTTCAATTCAAAAAGCGTTTCTAAACCTGTAAGTCCAGGCATATTTTCATCTAAAAAAATGATATCAAAGCTATTTTTTTGTACCTCTTCCAAAGCTTCAGTTCCGCTTTGGCAGGTGGTTACTTCATAATCCTTCTTTTCTAAAAATAAAATGTGAGGTTTTAATAAATCTATCTCATCATCTACCCAAAGTACGCTAATCTTGCTCATATTTTGTCTATATTTGCTTTAAAATCTTGTCTTTTGAACAAAAGAAACAAACTTAAGATAATTAACGACCCCATTTATGGTTTTATTACCATTCCGTCAGAAATAATTTTCGACTTGATTGAGCATCCCTACTTTCAGCGTTTGCGCAGAATTTCTCAAATGGGCATGTCTTATCTAGTTTACCCTGGCGCACATCATACGCGCTTTCATCATGCTTTAGGCTGTGTACATCTTATGCGAAAAGCCATTGGTATACTCCGCTTTAAAGGAACATCAATTTCTGCAGAAGAAGAGGAAGCACTGCTGATCGCAATTTTATTGCATGATATTGGTCATGGTCCTTTTTCACACGCTATGGAACATAGTATTATAGAAGGAGTTAGTCATGAGAGCATTTCGCTTCAGTTCATGCAAGCACTCAATACCATTTTTGATGGAAAGCTAACTTTAGCAATGCAGATTTTTAATAAACAACATCCTAAAAAATTCCTTCAACAACTGTTGGCTAGTCAGTTGGACATAGATCGATTAGACTACCTTAAACGAGATAGTTTTTTTACCGGCGTAGCCGAAGGGAATATCAATTCAGAACGAATCATTACCATGATGAATGTAGCGAACAATGAATTGGTGATTGAAGAAAAAGGAATCTATTCGGTAGAAAAATTTTTAGTAGCGAGGCGGTTGATGTATTGGCAAGTTTACTTGCATAAAACGGGATTAGTAGCTGAACAACTACTCATCAAAATTTTTAAGCGAGCTAAGTTTCTAGTTCATCATTCGGTAAACCTTGAAACCTCTTCTTATTTGGATTTCTTTTTGAAGCAAAACATTTCAGAAGAACAATTGGATTTAAAAGCTTTAGAGACGTTTTCAAAATTGGATGATTATGATGTGATTTCGGCCATTAAAAAATGGACTTCTCATCAAGATTTTGTGTTAAGTAGGCTCTGCCTGATGCTTATAAATAGAAATCTGTTAAAAATTAAATTAAAGAATAAACCAGTTTCTTCTACAAAATTTTCAGAAAAAATAAATCAAGTATGTAAGGCTTACGAAATTAATGAAGAAGAAGCATCTTATTTTGTTTTTCAAGGAGAAACCTCTAACACGGCTTACCATGCTCAAGAGGAGCAAATTAAAATCCTTTACAAGAATGGAAAAACCAAGGACGTGGCCAAAGCTTCAGATCAATTTAATTTAAAAGCTTTGTCTCAACCTGTTGTGAAATATTATATATGCTATCCAAAATTTTATAATTAAGTTTTTTTTCTATTTTTGTCAAAATGAAATTTAAAGCAACCCAAATAGCAGAAATATTAGAAGGTCAAATTGTTGGCGATAGCAATGTTGAAGTTGATCGTCTTTCAAAAATAGAAGAAGGAACTGAAGGCTCCTTGACTTTTCTGGCTAACCCAAAATATACTTCCTACATCTATTCAACTAATGCGAGTATCTGTATAGTAGGCGAAGATTTTGAAGCCCAAGATGAAATCAAAACTACCTTGATTAAAGTTGCTCAACCTTATGAGGCTTTTTCAAAATTACTAGAATACTATAATCAAGTTAAGCTAAGCAAATCTGGAATTGATGACCCTACTTATATAGATGCCTCAGCAACATATGGCGAAGACGTGTATATTGGAGCTTTTGCGTATCTTGGTAAAAATGTAAAGCTAGGGGATAATGTGAAGATTTACCCCCATGTTTATATAGGTGATAATGTTGAAATTGGAGATAATGTAATTGTTTTTGCTGGAAGTAAAATTTATTCAGAAACCATTATTGGTAACCACTCAGTGATTCACGGTGGGTGTGTTATTGGAGCAGATGGTTTTGGCTTTTCACCCGATGATGATGGGGTATACAAAAAAGTTCCTCAAATTGGTAATGTGATTATTGGAGATTATGTTGATGTGGGTGCTGGAACAACCATAGACCGAGCTACTTTAGGGTCAACTGTTATTCGTGATGGAGTGAAATTAGATAACCAAATTCAAATTGCTCATAATGTCGAAATTGGCAAACATACTGCAATTGCCGCACAAACAGGTATAGCAGGTTCTACTAAAATTGGTAAACATTGTTTGATAGGTGGGCAAGTGGGTATTGTAGGTCATATTCAAATCGGTGACCATGTTAGAATTCAAGCACAGACCGGTATTGGAAGAAATGTAAAAGATGGAGAAGTTTTGCAAGGAACACCAGCTATTAATTATGGTGATTTCAATAAATCATACGTTCACTTCAAAAACCTACCTGAAATAGTAAGGAATATTAACAATATTGAAAAACAATTAAAAAAAGATGAGCAAGCAAAAAGCTAAACAAACCACGATAGAGCAAGAAGCTTCTCTTAGTGGTGTTGGCCTACACACAGGAAAAGAAGTCAAACTTACTTTTAAACCAGCCGAAGCTAACGTAGGATTTGTTTTTGTAAGGACTGATCTTGAAGGACATCCACAAATTCCTGCAGATGCTAATTTAGTCACAAGTACACAACGTGGCACGAGCTTAGAAAAAAATGGAGTGAGTATAAACACCTCCGAGCACGTATTAGCAGCTTGTGTTGGACTGGACTTGGATAATGTGATTATTGAACTCAATGCTTCCGAGCCACCTATTATGGATGGGTCTTCAAAGGATTTTGTAAAAGCTTTGGAAAAAGCAGGAAAAAAAGAGTTAGATGCAGAACGTTTTGAATTTATTGTTAATGATGTAATCTCTTACTCTGATGAAGAAACTGGTTCAGAGATATTAGTCATGCCAGCAGACGAGTACCAGGTTACAACTATGGTTGATTTTGGAACCAAAGTCTTAGGTACTCAAAATGCATCTATAAGTAGTATTTCGCAATTCAAAAAGGAAATTGCTAGCTCAAGAACCTTTAGTTTTTTGCATGAACTTGAAGCTTTACTCGAGCATGGGTTGATTAAAGGTGGCGACTTAAACAATGCCATTGTTTATGTAGATAAAGAGCTTTCTCCAGAAATTATGGAAAAGCTAAAAGTTGCTTTTGGAAAAAATAAGATTTCAGTCAAGCCTAATGGAATTTTAGATAATTTAGAATTGCATCACCCCAATGAAGCGGCTAGACACAAGCTATTAGATGTAATTGGTGATTTAGCTTTAGTTGGTACGCGTATTCGAGGTAAAGTAATAGCTAATAAGCCTGGGCATACCATAAATACGCTATTTGCCAAAAAGCTTTCTAAAATCATAAAGATGGAAAAGCGAAATAAAGTGCCTAAAATTGATTTAAATGCAACGCCTTTAAAAGATGTGAACCAAATTATGGAAATGCTTCCACACCGTTCACCTTTTTTATTGGTAGATAAGATATATGAACTAACAGACACTCATGTAATTGGAGTGAAGAACGTGACCATGAATGAGCCTTTCTTTGTAGGGCACTTTCCCGGAAAGCCTGTAATGCCTGGGGTGTTACAAGTTGAAGCGATGGCGCAAACAGGCGGTATCCTAGCTTTAAGTACCGTTCCTGATCCTGAAAACTACTTGACTTTTTTCATGAAAATAGATAATGTGAAATTCAAACAGCAAGTAGTACCTGGAGATACCATCATCTTTAAATTGGAACTTATTAGTCCTATTAGACGAGGGATCTGCCATATGCAAGCCTATGCCTACACCAATGGTAAATTAGCTTGTGAAGCCGAATTGATGGCGCAGATTGTAAAACAGAAAAAAGAAGAGTAGATGAATCAACCATTAGCCTACGTACATCCAGGCGCTAAAATTGCCAAAAATGTTGTTATAGAGCCTTTTACAACCATTCATAACAATGTTGTTATTGGGGAAGGGAGTTGGATTGGTTCCAACGTTACCATCATGGAAGGTGCAAGAATAGGGAAAAATGTAAGTATTTTTCCAGGAGCTGTTATTTCAGCAATTCCCCAAGATAAAAAGTTTGACGATGAAGAAACCACCACCGAAATTGGTGATGGAACCACAATAAGAGAATGCGTAACCATTAATAGAGGTACCGTAGATAGAGGTACAACTCGAGTAGGAAAAAATTGTTGGATCATGGCCTATTGTCATATTGCTCATGATTGTATTGTTGGGGACAATTGCGTTTTTTCCAATAACTCAACGCTGGCAGGGCATACTACAGTAGGCGATTTTGCCGTATTAGCTGGAATGTCTGCCGTTCAGCAGTTTTGTAGCATTGGTAAACATGCCTTTATAACAGGGGGTTCGTTGGTTAGAAAAGATGTACCTCCATACGTGAAAGCAGCAAGAGAGCCACTTTCTTATGTGGGTATTAATTCTGTTGGATTAAGGCGAAGAGGGTTTGATACAGAGAAAATAAGAGAAGTGCAAAACATCTACAGAATTCTCTACCAAAAACATTACAATAATTCTCAAGCGGTATCCATTATTGAAGCGGAAATGGAAGCCACTCCAGAACGAGATGAAATTTTGCAGTTCATCAAGAATTCGCAAAGAGGAATAATGAAAGGATATTTTACAAATTAAAAAATAACTATGGCAAGTACTAGCGATATTAGAAATGGACTTTGTATAAAATACAACCACGATATCTATAAAATAATTGAATTCTTACATGTAAAGCCCGGTAAAGGTCCTGCATTTGTTCGTACAAAATTAAAAAGTGTAACAACAGGAAAAGTGGTTGAAAACACCTTTTCGGCAGGACATAAAATCGATGAAGTTCGTGTGGAAACCCACAAATTTCAATTTCTTTATCAAGAAGGCGAATTTTTCCATTTTATGAACACGGAAGATTACACTCAAATTAGATTGGTTGAAGCTGCTTTAGACCGTCCAGATTTATTGAAAGAAGGTGAGGTAGTAACCGTAATTATCAACACGGAGGACAATGCGCCGCTTTCTGTTGAAATGCCAGCCAACGTGGTGTTAGAAGTTACTCATACGGAGCCAGGAGTAAAAGGGAATACAGCTACTAACGCAACAAAACCAGCTACTGTGGAAACTGGAGCAACCGTAAATGTACCATTATTCATCAATGAAGGTGATAAAATTAAAGTGGAGACAGAGAAGGGTACTTACAAAGAAAGAATCAAAGAATAAGACCTGATGAAGTTTCCTAAAACTTATGCACTTGCGGATATTGCTAAGCTTATTGACTGTGATTATGTAGGTAAAGCTGATTTTCCGGTGCAAGGAATGAATGAAATTCATATGGTTGAAGCAGGTGATATAGTTTTTGTAGATCATCCAAAATACTATGATAAGGCCCTTCAATCGGCGGCTACTATTGTGCTGATTAACAAAAAAGTAGATTATCCAGAAGGAAAAGCTTTGTTGATTTCTAGCGATCCTTTTTCAGACTTTAACCGTTTAGCCAAACACTTTCAGCAATTTCAACCTGCCAGTAAAGCCATTGCAAAAACTGCAAAAATTGGTAAGAACACCCATATTCAACCTAATGTTTTTATAGGTGAAAATGTTGAAATTGGTGAAGATTGTATCATTCATGCTAATGTGAGTATTGGTTCAGGTACACGAATAGCTAATCGTGTAATTATTCATTCAGGTACGGTGTTGGGAGGAGATGCATTTTACTATAAAAATAGAGGAGACCATTTTGATAAACTGATTTCAACTGGCGATATTGCAATAGAAGATGATGTAGAAATAGGTGCCTTAACTACTATAGATCGAGGGGTGTCTGGAACTACGCGAATTGGAGAAGGAACAAAAATAGATAATCAGGTACAGATAGGTCATGACACACAAATAGGAAAACGTTGCTTAATTGCTTCACAAGTGGGAATAGCCGGTTGTGTTGTGGTTGAGGATGAAGTGACTTTTTGGGGGCAAGTGGGTGTTATTAGTGGCATTCGAATAGCTAAAGGAAGCACTTTTTTAGCCCAATCTGGTGTAGCAAAAGCCGTAACAGAAAAAGGAACCTTCTTGGGTTCTCCAGCAGGTCCTTTTAAACAAAAAGCAAGGGAAATTGCAAGTTTAAGCTTGCTTCCTAAATGGATAAAAAAATTAAAGGATGACAACTAAGAACAAGGAAATAATTATTGACTTCTTATCTTCTAACTTTTATGAAAACCCCAGTATTATAAGTGATTATTTAAGCCCATCAGCAAGAATTGAGTGGAATGGTACTACGGGTATTCAACACTTAACTGGTGCTGATTTTTCTGCCTTGATAGCAGAGATGGCCAAATCTTTTGAAAGTTTACAATTTAGTCTACACAATTGCATTGCAGAAGATAATCAAGTGGCTATAAGCTTTTCTTATGATGTTAAAACAGTTGAATCTGAAGAGGTTTTTCCTTTGGCTGAATTTAGTTGTTTCTGGACCCTAGAAAACAATAGGATTGTACAAGGAGAAATGATGAGTCATAGAAGCAATCGAGATTAAAATAAAACAGGATTTACTTTTAGAATCGTTGGAAAAAAATTACATTTGTTGAACAAAAATATGACAATATTATGAGCGTTTTAGTGAACAAAAATTCAAAAATAATAGTTCAAGGATTTACAGGTAGTGAAGGTACTTTTCACGCCGGTCAAATGATTGAATACGGTACCAATGTAGTTGGAGGAGTTACTCCAGGAAAAGGGGGGACTACGCACCTAGACAAACCCGTTTTCAATACTGTTGCAGAGGCGGTTGAAAAAGCTGGAGCAGATACTTCTATTATTTTTGTGCCGCCAGCATTTGCTGCCGACGCTATTATGGAAGCTGCTGATGCAGGAATCAAAGTAATCATTGCTATTACTGAAGGCATCCCTGTTAAGGATATGATTAAAGCTGCTAACTATATCAAAAATAAAGATTGTAGATTAATAGGTCCTAACTGCCCAGGAGTTATTACACCAGAAGAAGCAAAAGTAGGAATTATGCCTGGTTTTGTTTTCAAAAAAGGGAAAGTTGGTATTGTTTCTAAATCTGGAACGCTTACTTATGAAGCTGCTGATCAAGTAGTAAAAGAAGGTTTAGGAATTACTACAGCCATTGGTATTGGTGGAGATCCAATCATAGGAACAACAACCAAAGATGCCGTAGAAATGCTTGTGAATGACGAAGCAACTGAGTGTGTAGTAATGATTGGTGAAATAGGAGGTCAGTTAGAAGCAGACGCAGCCAATTGGTACAAAAATAGTGGCAGCAAAAAGCCTGTGGTTGGCTTTATAGCTGGAGAAACTGCTCCTGCAGGAAGGACAATGGGGCATGCAGGTGCAATTGTTGGAGGTAGTGAAGATACGGCTCAAGCTAAAAAAGCAATTATGAGAGAATGTGGAATTCACGTAGTAGATTCTCCTGCCGAAATCGGTAAAAAAGTAGCTGAAGTTTTAGGCTAATTCAATAAACTTATTTAAACCTTTGTGGTCTTCGGGCATACAAAGGTTTTTTTAAATATATAATCAACTTGAGTTTGCAAGGTATTTTTGCAAATTTAAACAACACAGTAGTCATGAAAATGTTGGAAAATAAAAACGTTATTATTACAGGAGCAAGCCGTGGAATTGGTAAAGGAATTGCTCAAGTATTTGCTCA
>PXFS01000002.1 GCA_003564185.1 Flavobacteriaceae bacterium | reverse complement strand
TGATCGGTTTCATCGTTCTGTGATTTAGATTACTCTTTCTTGTATGACACAGAAACCGGGGTTTCCTTACAGTTTTTTTAGATTTTGACGTTTCATTATCGGATATTCGGGGAAACAGTATACCGTCAATTTAAAATTTAAAGCTTCATAAAATTAAGTGACATGATGTATTCAGTACCTAATAATATTATCCCAAAATAAATTTTTGATTATCAAAATCTGTCCGTAAATTTGTCCGTGTCCGTAAAATTGTCCGTAAATATATCTAAATGGCTTCAATAAATTACTACTTAGATAAACCTGATAAAAAAGGGTATTCACCAATTCATTTGAGAATTAATTGTAAAGGTGACCAAATCAAACTTTCTACTGGTGAGAAAGTCAATCCAAATGATTTTGACAAAAAAAATCAATTCTTAAAGGATAAAGCTGAGAATAGTGAGGCTATTAACCATTATCTAAATTACTTAAAAGAAAGAGCTGATGATCTATTAAATAAATCCTCTAAAAAAACTTTCACTTTCTCAGAAGTGAAAGAACAGTTACAGGAATACATTAAAGCATATAAGGAAGGTAATGAAATTATACTGACAAAGGAGCAAATGAACTTATATGGAAGGACCTATTCATTTGTAGATCTTTTTGCCGGAGCGGGTGGATTTAGTGAAGGTTTTTTACAAGCAGAATACAATGATAAATATTTTAATTTCCTACTTGGTAGCGATATAAATAAAAATTGCGAATTAACTCATATAGTAAGGTATAATCATCAACTCGGATTAAATGCAAAGTTTTTAAAGCAAGACATCACAGAGCCAGACTTTTTAGAAAATCTTAAAGAACAGGTTGGTGACCAATCCGTGGATGTAGTTTGTGGTGGGCCACCATGCCAGAGTTTCAGTTTAGCTGGTAAGAGGAAAAAGTTTGACAAAAAAGACGACCTATTTTCTCATTATTTAGAAGTAATTAAGTCACTTCGCCCCAAATACTTTGTAATGGAAAATGTTAAAGGGATACTAACCAAAGAGAATGGCAAAATTAAAGACTTAATTCTTAAAGAGATCAATTCAATTTTAGATTTTAGTGAACTTCATAAGCTCACTTCCTTTATAAAAAAGTTCAAAAAAGAATCTGGTGAAAATGAATACATATTAGATTGTATCGGCAAAAGAGTAGAACTTGAGTCTGTAAGCTTTGATGATATTGATCATTTAAAAGAAGAATATATTAAAACAGTAGAGTCAAAGTTTCAAAAATTAACTCCAAAAATTGTTGATTATAAAACAAGTAAAACGGATGAGAGAATTAATACCATTCGACATGGATTGAATTTACTGAGAAGAAATAAAGAGATCGAAAAACTAAGGATTGATGTCATAAAAGAAAAAGATCTAAATTATATAGATGGCGATTATTTTGTTGAAATATTTGATGGTTTTTTAAAGGGAATCGAAATTGAATCAATCATAAACAATATCAAACAAGCTTTTGATAAACTTGATATTAGCAAAAAATACCAGTCCGAATACATAAATATAATTCTTGCTTTAGAAATTTATACTGAGACCTTTGACGATTGTATAAATAGACTTGAAAAACTTTGTTCAAAAAAACAAAAGGAGAAATTAAACAAGATTTTAAATTCTATTCGTCTTTATAAAATTAATTCTCCATTAGTCGTCAATGCATCAGATTATGGAGTTCCACAAAATAGAGAAAGAGTATTATTTATTGGTTGTAGAAAAGACCAAAAGTTGATCTCAGAAATTCCGGCAACTGTGAAGGAAGATGAAAAGGTTACTGTAGCAGAAGCACTTTATGACTTAGACTTTTTGGAAAATAACGATGTTGCACATGATTATAATGGAATAGATCATTTGCAAAATGACCATGATCTTCCAAAAAGAACTATTGATGGAGAAGTAAATAATAATGGTTTAACTTATGCAGAATGGTCTAAAACTGGAAGATTAAATGGAAGGTTTAATCCATCACCCCCATTTTATGTGAGAAATTTTGAAGATCTAGAACAGGGTAAAAAAACAATTAACCTCTTGCATAACCATAAAACAAGCAACCAAAGTGAAAAAGTACTTAAAAGACTCGAGCTTATTCTCAATGCTGGTGATTATGATAGTGCACAAGAGGAATTACTAGAATATGGACTTTCTTCTAAAAAAAGGAATTATAATGTTTTACAGCCGGACGGGCAAAGTCCTACAATTATGACAATTCCCGATGACTATATTCATTTTAATACCCCTCGTGCATTAACGGTTAGGGAGATGGCACGTTTACAATCTTTTGATGATTCATTTGTTTTTCAAGGTAAACGCTCTACGGGTGGAAGTAATAGAAAACATGAAATTCCTCAATACACACTTGTAGGTAATGCTGTTCCTCCTTTACTTGCTAGAGCGATAGGAATGGAAATTTTGAAAGCAATTAAATGAAATCACTTAAATTACTTGGAGAAGCAACAGACCTTAGAACAAATACCGCTGTAATATATGCACAAATATCTGTCAGCGAGTATTTTGATTTAATTGGTGATAATTATAATCAATTTCAACTTCAGCGTAGAAAAGAGAAACACAAGGGTTATAAACGACTTAAAGAAGACCTTAAAAAGGGTGCCTTATTGCCTACAATTACATTAGCAATTGAGCCCAGTGTTGCTAAGAGTTATCTAGATTTAGTTAATAAAGATAATTTTGATAAACTTTTGAACCAACTAAAGAAAGCCAAAGAGAATATTTACATTCTTGATGGCCTCCAGAGAACTCATTTAATAAGGGAGCTGATTGATGAAGGCGTAGAATTTAATAAGGAACAGAAACTCTTATTAGAAATTTGGATTGAACCCGAAATAACTCACTTAGTTTATCGACTTATAGTTCTTAATTCTGGACAAAAGCCAATGTCTATGAGGCACCAACTTGAATTGTTATTTACAACAATGAGAGTCACACTATCCAATGAAATTCAAAACCTTGAAATCCTAGAAGAAAAAAATGAATCTAGAAGATCTAAACCGCGGCAATTTCCGTTTGACAGAATAGTCACAGCTTATCATAGTTTCTTAAGGAAATCTCCCGAGATCGATAAAACATCCATTGTTTCGGAGAAAATGCTTGAAGAAAAACTTATGGATGAATCTGAAGAATTTATTACTCATAGCTTTCAGACTTTTAAAGAGTATTTGAAAAAATACTGTGAATTGGACGATGAGTTATATAGAATTTATAGTAGTGGAGATCTTAGGAAATTCAGAAACTGGCTAGCTGATGCAAATGTAATAAATGCATTCTTTGCAGCTTTAGGTAAGCTAGATGAAACTAGATCTGATCGGATTAACACTGCTATTGATGTACTGATGAATAAATTAAAGGAGGGTAAAACAGGTGAGGACATTATAAGTCTCAGTGGTTATTCGGAGGTTAGAAGTGAAGTTGCTGATCCAAAACATTATAATGTAGGCTTTATTACCAGAAAATTACTGACTGTTTCATTTACAGAATATTTTAGAGATGAAGGCATGACGTCATTATATCAATGCTGGGTCCAACAATCTATCGAGCTAAAAAAATAAGGCTATGGTCTATGATCTTTGATGAGCTAATATCTCTTAAAGAATCTGGAGATGATTTACTTGATAGGTTTTCAATTTCAGAAATTCGTAATTGGATTAAATTTGATAATTATATCCCAATGCCAATCATTACTTCTCATGCATTTGATACTTCTGATGACGTAGCAGTCAAGTTTCCAAATAAGCATGTGATTGGGAAAATCAAATTTTTGAAAGATAAACCCTCTCGTGAAATTCGTTCTTACACTAATGAAGAATTGATTTGCTTCTTCATTGATCATGTAGATTCAGTAATTTCCAAAACCGAGTACATATTTAAACATGATTATTTACTTATTGAAGACAAGTTTCTCAAAAACTACTTAAAACAATATAAATCATCTTCTTCGTTCTGGGGGAGCTACATACATATAGATGATCTACCCCCAAATCCAGTATTCAATGAGTCTTTTAAAACTACTTCGCTTATAACTGAACAAAATATTAAGGTTGATAATAGCTACTACAAAGACGTCCTGTATTTAGCTATAAATGAGCCTAATCCATTTAATAGATTTTTAAAGCTTTACCACACGCTTGAATTCCAATTTGACCTTCATACTGCAAAAAAAATTAGTGATTTACTAGAAGAGGAAGGGAAAGAAGAAGAAATTAGTTTTCACTTGAAAAGTTATGCAAGAGAAGACCTTAAAAGATTAGAATCATTATTAACCGACGGTTTAACTGATTTAACAAGCATCTGTGATTGTTTAAACCGAATATCATCATTTCTACCCCAAGCTGAAAAGATATTTTATGACTATGGTAAACAAAGTAATCCTCTTAAGATGTTTAGTGATTTAAAAGATATGCTGGCACAAAAAAAGTTTTCAAAAGAGGGTATTTCGAGTTTACCCCAGAATCGCCAGTATGAAAAATTTATACCAAAAATTTGTGCATATTGGATTTATAGGGTTAGGTCTTCAATTGCTCACAATAAATATGGCGAATATTTAATGGACAGGGTTAATGATGAAAAATTTATAGTTCAATTTGCAGAGCCATTACTCAAAGAAGTTGTAAAGCAATGTTTTATTAAATGAGAAAACTTACAAATGCAGAACAAGAGAAAATACGATATCTGACTCAAAATTCAGTATCTCTTACCCTAATTCAACCTACAGAAACGGCTCTTCGAAAATCTATTATGGATGCTACTGGCCCTGTTCGTAATTATTTAAAGTCTAATAATGTCCATGATTTCAGCTTACAAGGTCAAGGAAAAGAGAACAAAATTTTGCTTAATTCTTTTATTATAAAGAATGAAAAATTGCTTAAAAAAAAGACCTCCCTATATAGACCAAAAACTAAAGAAGGAGATCCTCGAATTTGGATTTACGGTCTAAAAAGCCATGCCGATCCTGATGATATAATAGGCTTAATATGGTTTAATAAAACTCTTTATGCTTTAAATTTAACTCAACTTGATGTTCAATCTTTAATTAATTCATATGAATTAAATCCATTAAGAGAGTTAGTACAAGAAATAAATGACATTTCTAATTCAGTAGCTGATGAATTACTCTTCAAACTGAGTAAACTCGCCAAAAATGGCCCCATAAAATCATTACTCGATGCAGATACTTCAGTTGGAAGAACTCTCGAGACTGCGTTAGGAATAAATATCAACTCTTCAAAAAAACCTGATTATAAAGGAATTGAATTAAAATCTTTTCGAGCAAATAAGGGAAATAGAAAAAACTTATTTGCTCAAGTACCAGATTGGAAATTAAGTAAGTTTAAAAGTTCTGCAGAGATTTTAGATGCCTTTGGTTATCAAAGGGGCATTGACTTTAAACTATATTGTACAGTTTCTACTCAAACAAGAAATTCACAAGGTTTAAAGTTGAGATTAGATAATGATATAGAGCAATTGATAGAAAACTCTGATAAACAAGAGATTGGGGATTTTGTGGTATGGACACTTGAAAAATTACACAAAAGGTTGCTTAAAAAGCATAATGAGACTTTTTGGATATCAGCAGAGACATTAAATATAGATGGTGCTAAATATTTTAATTACACTTCTGTGGAGCATACAAGAAAGCCAATTCCTTCTCAATTCGACATTTTATTAGAACAAGGAATAATAACTCTTGATCATTTAATAAAAAGAACTAAAACTGGCGGAGCTAGAGAAAAAGGACCACTTTTTAAAATTAAACCAAATTCTTTGGGTCTTTTATTTCCACCTAGCAAAAAATATACTTTACTGAATTAGTCCTGATAATATTTACACTGATCTGACAATAAGCATCTATCACATTTGGGTTCATTCTTTTTGCATATTTTAGAACCAAAGTCCAATATACCCCAATTAATTTCTTTTGAATATGGATAGTCAACTACTTCCTGAGCAAGCTCTTGCAAATAAGGGTCATATCGAATATCAGCTAATTTTCTTTCACCAAAAAAACGCTCCAGCACTCTTGCCATGTTTACATCTAAAAGAGGAGATGGTTTTTCCAAAATGAAAAGCTCGTAAGCATTGGCAATGTATTGTCCCATCATAGGCATTTCTTCAACTCTATCTCTTATAACAGGAAATCGACCTTTTCTTTTTTTCATTTCTTGTGCCAGTTTATAAAGCCGAGTACCACGTTGTTTATATAAACCAATGGGTTTTAATGCTTCCTGCAATTCTTGCTCAGTAGCATCTCCTAACTTTTTCCAAGAAGGATATTTCTTAATGAACTTTGGGAAAAAGTTAGCTACCGTTTCTGCCCTTGTTCGTTGCAGTAAAACTTCAGAAATAATCCTTTCATAGTTTGTAGCAGATTTATTTCTCCATGGGAAGTGGCGACCATTTTCCTCGTACCAATCAAGAATTTTATTTTGAAAGAATTCAATTTTGTCTTTTTCCATGACCATACCATAAAAATCGTTATGAATTCCTTCAAATTCATTCTAAAGATTAAGACTAATTGTTGAACTAACCCACCACACAAGTAATCTCACTCACTCTGTTTTCCCACCGGTCTCCGGGTTCACAATCTTCAACCCATTCGTGAAGAAGCTCACCGTTCCAGTCTTCTTCATTTTCAAGGCCGAGTATGTCTTCAGAAGTTAGCGTGTTCGTATATCCCCGGCCGGTTTTATCTTTCCAAAATAGCTGTTTCATCGTCCTCTCATTTGGTTAATTGTTACCTGAATAAGGTAATAATCACCCGTATTATATACAACTAAACTATTGTTTATTATACTTTTAATATCTTCATCGAAATCCAACACAACCATAACCTAATCCTCCCAAAATCCAAAACATCCTGGCCGGATCGCGAAAAGCTAGACCGGCGGCATCAGCGGTTTTTGCAAGCATGACGGGGGCTACAGAACCGATAAACAGAGAAACCGAGAAATATCCAACAGATGAAGTTTATTTAGAGCAATTTATAAGTTTCCAGCCACTAACCTCACTTTCTCGGTTCGTCGGTTTTTCTGTTCTTCTGTTTATCGGTTTCTAATTCGTCCGTTATATTAGGCAATAAACAAAATCCCAATCCAATGAAGCCTTTTAACATACAGGAAGCGATCCAAATCCTCGAAACCACTCCCGGGGTGCTCAGCCCGCTTTTGCGGAACCTGCCGGAGGGCTGGGCGGATGCGCGTGAAGGAACGGACACCTGGAGCCCGTTCGACATCGTTGGCCATTTGATTCACGGCGAAAAGACAGACTGGATCCCCCGGATGCAGATAATCCTTGAATATGGAAAGTCCAAACCGTTCCCGGAGTTCGACCGGCAGGCTCAGTTCAGGGATTCGAAGGGCAAGAGCCTTTCTCAATTGCTGGATGAGTTCGAAGAGCTGCGAAAAAAGAATATCGGTGAACTGAAGCGGCAGCAACTGACCGATGATGACCTGGGCAAAACCGGCCTTCATCCGGATTTCGGAGAAGTGACACTGCAGCAGCTGTTATCCACCTGGGTGGTGCATGACCTGGGCCACCTGCGGCAAATTGCACGTGTGCTCGCCAAACAGTACAAAGATGAGATCGGCCCGTGGGAGAAATACCTGCCGGTGGTATCTGAGTAGAACTTTTCGTCCCGCACAAAAACAGGACAACCGAACAACAGATAAACGGAGGAACAGACAAACAGAGGAAGTGGGAGTTCGAGTTTGGTCGGTA
>PXFS01000041.1 GCA_003564185.1 Flavobacteriaceae bacterium | reverse complement strand
TAGTAGATACTCCTTTAAGACCTAAAGGAAAAACTAACTTTAACGTTACCAAAGACAGAGAAGATCAGCAAGAGGTAAAAGTGGAAAAAGATTACCCAGATAGTGTAGATAAAGAAGCTTCATGGTTAAAGAAAGGGGGTAAATTTAGGTATGGTTACAAAAAGCATTATTTGACAGACGAAGAAGGTTTAGTCTTAGGAGTAGTAACCACTAAAGCTAGTACAAATGAAATTAGCAATTTAGAAGAAGTCTTAGATGCCTCTGACTTGCCAGAAAACATACCACTAAAAGCAGACAAAGGTTATCAATCCAAGAAAAACGAAGAGCTATTAAAACAAAGGAAACTCAAAAATCATATCTTAAAAAAAGCAAAGAAGAATAAACCATTGACTCGATGGGAGAAAAAATTTAACAAGCTTATTGGTAAAACAAGATTTAAAGTAGAGCGTACTTTTGAGGGAATTAAAAGGTGGTTTATTGGAGGAGTAGCTAGATATAGGGGAATCGCTAAAATGCATACTCAAAATCTAATGGAAGCAATCTCATACAATTTATATCGAAGTCCTGGGATAATTGCGTCCAATAGTGAAATTTAAAAGAAAAACAGACCAAAAAAGGGGTCTGTGATGACCAGAAATCAAGAAAAAATGAAAAAAATCGACAAAACAATCAAAAAAACAGCTTCAAAAAAAACAAAAAAGAAACAACGTTGATTATGCAACGGTCTTGTTTTATTGGTTCAACTAAAAAAGCCCTGAACGTTTTCAGGGCTTTAAAACTATAAGTTATTTGCTTAAAATTACTCTCCCATAAATGGATACCTGTAATCGGTGGCAGGAACAAAAGTTTCTTTTATTAATCGTGGTGAAACCCATCTCAATAAATTTAATTTAGAACCTGCTTTATCGTTAGTTCCACTTGCTCTAGCACCTCCAAATGGCTGTCTCCCAACTACTGCTCCTGTACATTTATCATTAATGTAGAAGTTACCAGCTGCATTTTCAAGAATTTTTGTAGCTAAAGTAGCTGCATATCTATCCGTAGAAATGATAGAACCAGTGAGTGCATAAACACTTGTTTCGTTCACTAAGTGAAGTGTTTCTTCATATTTTTCGTCCTCGTAAACATAAATGGTAAGAACTGGACCAAAAAGTTCAGTCTCCATAGTTTCGTATTTTGGGTTAGTGGTTACAATAACCGTAGGCTCAACAAACCAACCCTTAGATTTATCGTAATTTCCACCAGCAATAATTTCAGCATCTGAAGCCGATTTAGCTTGATCAATGTATTTGGCTAATTTGTCAAAAGAATTCTCATGAATAACAGCAGTAATAAAATTACGCATATCTTCTGGAGAACCCATTTTAAATGAATTTATATCTTTGACCATGAAGTCTTTTACATCATTCCAGAGACTTTTAGGAATATAAGCTCTTGAAGCAGCTGAACATTTTTGCCCTTGAAATTCAAAAGCACCTCTAACCAAAGCTGTAGAGACTACTTTCGCATCAGCTGAAGGATGTGCAACTATAAAGTCTTTTCCACCTGTTTCTCCAACAATTCTAGGATAGGACTTATAGGTATTAATGTTTTCACCAATTTTAGCCCACAGCCCCTTAAATACATCAGTACTACCTGTGTAGTGTACTCCAGCAAAATCAGAGTGAGCCAAGATTGTATCAGTAATCATTACGGGATCTCCAACAATCATATTGATAACTCCTGCTGGCACACCAGCTTCTCTAAATACATCCATTAAAACTTTTGCAGAATACATCTGATGATCACTAGGCTTCCAAACACATACATTACCCATTAAAGCGGCACTTGATGGTAAGTTTCCAGCAATAGCAGTGAAATTGAAAGGGGTAATAGCGTAAACAAATCCTTCCAAAGGACGATGTTCTACACGGTTCCATGCTTGCGCGTCAGATTCTGGTTGTTCGTCAAAAATCTGACTCATGTATTCAACATTAAAACGTAAAAAGTCAGCCAATTCACAAGCAGAATCAATTTCCGCTTGAAAGATATTTTTAGATTGCCCAATCATAGTCGCAGCATTTAATTTTTGGCGGTAAGGGCCAGCTACTAAATCGGCTGCTTTTAAAAACACAGCAGCACGCTGTTCCCAAGGCAAATCAGCCCATGCTTGTCTTGCATCTAAGGCAGTTTGAATAGCTTCATCTACATGCTTTTTTTCAGCTGTATGATAGGAGCCAACTATATGTTGATGGTCGTGAGGAGGGCGAATACTTTTTGTATTTCCAGACTTCACTTCTTTTCCGTTGATAAACAATGGAACTTCAACTTTTGAGTTCCACATTTCATTATATGTATTAAGCACTTCCTCTCTCTCAGGAGTTCCTGGTGCATATGATTTTATTGGTTCATTAACTGCCGGTGGCACATGAAAAAATCCTTTACCCATAATTATTATTTTTTAAATTTGCCTCAAAGATAGGTTATTTCAATTGACTTCAAAAAGCAATTATTTTAAGATTTTCACAAGAAAAAATGAAGTTGTACATATATTAATTCACTAAAAATAAAGAAGATGAACAAGTATTTTTAATTGCATCAATGTTAGTGATTCATTTTTAAACTGAATTAGTGTTGATTTTACCTAAAAATACAGTGTTTAAAATTTATGTTGAAAACTTAAGCTATTAGTAACCTTGTTAAAGAATTCAAATTTAAAAGAAAATGGTAAACTTGTAAGTTATATTCTTGTCAATGAAAAAAATTTTTACTCTGCTTTTTCTAGCTAGCTTGGTTTGGAGTTGCTCATCAGATGATGCTTCAACAAGCACATCGCTTACTGAAGATTTTTCCTACGATATTACAAAACTTCAAGCTACTTCAAAAGCCTTAAATACATCAGATAGAACAGCTAATGCAAGAGGAATTCAACTTATAGGAGATACGCTGTTGGTAGTTTTTGGGCGTTCAACAAACGCGGCGGAATCTTATATTTTAACCGAAAAAAGCGAGATTAATTCTGCTTACCATTACAAGAGTTTTTCAGCAACTCCGTTTATAGGAACCACATCCCAAGGGATTCATGGCCATGGAATTTACTTAAAACCCGACGATTTATCAAGAATGTTTATTTTAAATAGAACTGAAATTTGGCAATTTGATTTATCAACACCAGGAGATATTTCTAGTGCTTTGCTTACTGGCTACCATAATTTTGTAAGTGCTATTCAACGTGGTCATGGCATTTATTTATCTGCGGCGGGAGATTATCTGTACATTGATGACCGCGCTATGGAAGTGATTCATCAGTTTGAATTGGAAGAGCTTTGGGACATCAATTCTACAGGTAATTCCTCGGATTTTGCTCCTAACGAATTACACCATGGAGTAAGAGATGTAGTTTTACATTCCAACGGTACAGAAATGAATACACTAGACACCCGAGAGCAATTGTTACGAACCTATGTTTTGGAAGATTCTTGGATGGTTGAAAGTGCAACTTTCAAAGATGAAATCTCAGTCGATATCTCCAATCCACGAGCATTTGAATGGAATAGCACAGGGAGTAAAGCCTATATAATGAATACAGATACAGGGGTTATTCATCAGTATGAGGTGGCGGAATAGGAATTGTAAGTTAAGCTCATTAGTTGTTCGTAATTTGCTGCTTTGGCACAATAATTGAAAATATTTTTTTAAATTATCAATTATTTTACCATGTATCTAAGACCAATCTTTTTGTTGATTTTTACTTGTTGCTTTACCGCTCAAATTCAAGCACAGCGATTTGTTGGCACACAGAAAGATACAATTCAGGAAAAAGTAGGTATGAGTTGGAGTTTTAGTTTAGGCTATTCATCCATTCCTACTCGTTTAGATGAAATGTCAATTTTTGCTGATGTTGAAGAGCATCCCCTTATAGACGAAGAACTTCCAGCGGTAAATATTAGAGGTGGCTTTCATTTTGCAAGCTTCATTCATTTTAGAGAAAAGTGATATTCAGGGATTAGCTACAGTAATAATTCGGTCAGTAATTCTCCAGAAAGAGGCAAGGATTTTGTTTCTTCTTTTGGATTAAATTTTGGATTTCAGCATGCCTTAAAATACGACTCTAAAGATTTTTTTGGTGTTTTTGAATTGGGAATAGCTTCTTATAATATACGGCGTGGATTAGTTGGTTTTAGAGAATACAATAGTGTTCGGCTTCAAAGAGAATCTGCTGTGGTAACACCAGCTATTCGTTTGGAAATGAATTTATACAATGAACAAGTCTATTTGTTTGCACAGGCTAAATATTTTTTAAGCTTTTACGATAGAGTAAAAATAAGTTTAGCTAAGGATAACCCTGATGAACGTGATGAGGTAGATTACAGCAGTATTTATTTTGATGATCCTGGGGTTGAAATGAGCGAAAGCGCAAGATTAAACATTCAACACCCATTTGAATTGACTATTGGTATCCGGTTTGTTTTTGATTTTTAATTAATGAAAATGATGTATAAAATTAATTTTTTAGGTTTATTTTTTTGTCTTACAATGTCTTCAATTGCTCAGACTTTTGATTTAAACAATTCGAGAGATGCTTATAAAATCAATGAAATGGATTTAAATTCATTTGAATTGTACTACACTTACATTTTTGATATGTTTGGTAAAACCTACAGAAATCCAACTGTTGAAAAAGAAACTAACGGTGCTGTAAACTATTCAGAGCGAATAAGAAATCAAGGTGTACTTAAAGAAGAATGGCGTAATTATCCCGTTTATTTTCATGGGATTCATCTTGAAGAAAGTATAACAAGTAGAAATATATCTGGCATAAATAACGAGTTACCTAAAGAAATTGTTGACAAAATGAAGTTTTATTTTAAAAATGATTTAGACTTTCTTCAAGTTCAAGATAATATTACATTAACTACCATTAAATCTGATGTACTAAAAGGTGCTTTTTTTAGACCAGAAGTTGTAAATGAAGCTTCTCAATTACTTACAAAAAGTAATTTTTAAAAACTAATTGATGAGCATATTACCTCAAATGGAATACATGTTATTTCATTCTTTTACAAACAAGGCACTTATTTTACAAACTCTTTTCAGGTAAGCACGTACGTTTATTTAAATCATGTATTACTATTTACAAGTTTTTTAAATGTGGATTTATGTAATCAAAATTACGAATTTGATTTCGATTGCATGAACATTATCGAGTTAGCTGATTTGAAAGATGAAAAATATTTGAAGCCAATAGTTCATGCACTTTTTGAAAACATTCAGAAATATTAAAATCTTTAAGATGAAGATTATCAAGTTGAAGATAAATGAAGTAAAAATAAATTATTCTGTTATGAAATACCTACTAATCGTTTTAATCCTACTTTACACATTGTCAAGTTGTGCATCTTTTGAAATGTATCCCTTACAATTAAATATAAATGCTGAACAGGAAAAACTCTTTTACGGAATTGATAACCATTATGTAATGGAAGAGCGAAGAGATGAGCAAATTAAAATTAATGAAACCGTTTTTGTACAGGGGGTTATTTCTTCATCGGTAAATAGTTTTGAACGATTGCCATTTCAAAAGTCCACACTAAAAGAATTTGATGCTAATTTGACAAAAGCATTAAATGATCATCTGTCTAATTTTCAAATGAAAGAAAACCTGATTTGGACCAATAAAAACTTTCCAGAAATTTACGCCTTACAAAGTTTTGACCCTCAAGAAGTAAAACACGAAGATTTGCTAAGGATAGCTTCAATAAGGGATAATGAATTAACACTCATTCCACTCATCTCTGTGTATGTGAATGAAAGAAGTGAACGAGATAAAGTATTTTATAAATTAAATTTAGCACTATATGTCATAGACGCATATCAAATTTATCATGGTAAATCAGTTGGTCTTTCCAAAAGTTTTGATTCTAGACGGATAAATAAAAATTATGAGTTTAAGTTTTCTGCATCAGATTGGGAGTTTTTAGTTCAGGAGGCATTAGGTGATTTAGTGGAAAGAGAGCAAACCAAAAGTATTTGGTGAAGCTGTAGTTGGTTTATAAATTGTACTAAAATTGATAAGCTTTGGTATGGTGATTGATTTACTATATTTTAGAAAGTTGACCATTTGTTAAGTTACTTCAAAGTATCTAATTATTTGGATAAAAATTAAATCTTACAAAATTGAAAGTAAAAGTTACTTTTTATAATTTGCTTAAGTCAATAATTATTTATTTGGCTATCTCTTCTTGCGGATTTGCTCAAAAAATGGATTTTGAAAACTCAAAATTTCAATATGATTTAGACAGTTTAGATGTTTGGAAGTTCAAGTTAGATTATTCGGAAAAGCTATATTTATTTAACCATGGTATTACCATCGATAAAAGTGAAGATAACTATAAAATAGTCGGAGCAAGTCACTGGAGTAACCATTATGTAATTAATGATAGTCTTGGATTTTTTAGTAGAGAAATTTTCAACACACCTGTTGTTTTAACTCCTTTTATTTTTAGCCGTGTTCTTTCAAAAGAACTAAAACAAAATTTGTGGTTTGATTATAAATATAATTCTAATCAAAATTTAGCTGTGAGTTTGACTAACGAAATTGCAAATTATTTAAATAGTAACCTAAGATTTGAAGAAATAAAAAAAAATCATGAACTAGAAATTATTGAAGAAAACTTTTTGAAAAATAAATTGTATTTTAATGGTCGTAGAGTTTTAAATAGACTTATATCAAAAAATCATGCTTCAATTTTTCAAGACAAAAGTGTAGAATCAAGCATTACAATATCACCTATTTTTTTACAGGTATATGATGCAGAAGTTGATAAAGAAATTTTGTATATTGAAATGCGATTTTTTCAAAATAAAAACTTCTTATTTAAGACTTCAATAAGTGTTTATAAAGATTGGTATTTTTTAAAAGATCAAAATTTCACATTAAGCTCTTTTGAAAAAAATCAAATAATAGAATCTTTGTTTCATCAAATTATATTAGAATGAAATATTTTTACTTACTATTGATTTGTTTTTTATTTTGTGGGTGTAAGTCTTTTCATCACACCCCTAAAAATAAATTTATAAGTTTGTCTGAAAAACTGTTTTATGTTAGCACCAAATCTATTGTATATGAAGATATTCCAAGAAAATTAATCCTAAATAAAGTATTCGCACAAAAAATTCACCATCCTCAATATAGAAGTCAGTACAATAAATTTTATAATTTACCTTTTGATGATAATGAAATAAATAAAATTTATGATCAATTTCAGACTTCCTTAAAACTTCAACTACCCAATATTGAGTTTTCAGAAAATGTATTATGGACGAATAAAAACTTACCTCAAGATTATGCATTCAAAAGTTTTGACCCAAATGAAGTGGAGCATAAAAAACTGGTAGAATTTTCTGAAATTGATGGAAATGACATTGTTTTTTTGCCATTACTGTGTTTTTATACAGATGATTATAGAAATCCAATGTTTTCATATATTGATTTTTTAAAAATAGTTTTAGCAGTCTATATCTTCGACAAAGACCAAATTTATTACGCTAGGTCAGTTGGTTTTACAAAATCCAATTTTATAGAAAACTCCATCAACCCCAAAGACAATCAATTCCTCCAAAGCGAGTGGGATTATCTGGTGTATGAGGCTTTAAAGCCTTTGTTGGAGAAAGGGGTGGAGTTGGAGATTGTAAGTCCTTAGGTTGTTTACTTTAGTAGATTCTTAAATTAGATACCGACAGCTTCCTGCCCCCCAAAACCCCTAGCCCCGATAGCAATGAAAAGGTACTATCTTTAAATCCAAAC
>PXFS01000003.1 GCA_003564185.1 Flavobacteriaceae bacterium | reverse complement strand
TACAAAATATAAGTTCATGAAAAAAGGTAATCTTTTATTGATATTAGGAATCGTATTTATGATAAGTTGTTCTTCTGATGATGATATAAATACAAACGAAGATGACAACAATGATGAAAACATTGGCTCTTTAAGTGCTAAGGTAAACGGTGAGGAATTTATAGCTACAAGAGTTAGGATAAAATTTGTCGTAGAGGCTGGAGGGGTTAACAAAATTGGCTGTGAAGCTGAAGATGAAGAAGGAAACCTATTGAGTTTTGCTGTTGCAGCTGAAACACCAGGGACTTATGAAGTGAATGGTGGACCATTTAATCAATCAACGTCTTCATTAGATTTTACATATGAACCTGCTGGTGAATCTGGTTTTGCTGGATTTGGTTCACAAACAAATGAAGCCATTGTAACCTTTACAGAAATCGTAGATTTTGATGGGGATGATATGATGATTAGTGGCACATTTGAGTTTAATGTAAGTTCAGGTAATGTAGGTGAATTTTTTATTACCGAAGGAGAATTTGAAGATGTAACTTGGAGCTGGTAAAATAAGCAATTTGAAAATAAGATAAAACCTCAAAGCAAACTAAGTATAGTTTGCTTTGAGGTTTTTTTTACAATATTATAAATACAACTAAAATACATTTAAAAAAAGTGACAATAATTCAGTGGCACATTTTTTGGTTATACTTTTTATGAAAACTTTAATAAATCAAACACAATAAGTATAATTAACTAAAGGTTTAACTTAAAAAACAAAGTAATGAAAAATATTCTCAGTTTATTAATTGTTGGAGTTATAGCTGGATTAGTAAGTGTTTTTGGATATCACCAGCTAGTAATAAAAGATTCAACTATTTTCATTGAAGAAAATGAACCAACACCAGCCATTCAATTAACTACTAATTCAGGTTTTTCAAAACTTGCAGATGCACCTGATTTTGTAGAAGCAGCCAATAAAAGTATAGATGCTGTTGTTCACGTAAAAAATGTAAGTATAGGAAGACAAGCAAGAAGTGTCTTAGACTTGTATTTTGGTGGTGGACAAGAACGCCGAGCAGTACGTGGAATGGGTTCTGGCGTAATTATAAGTCCAGATGGCTATATCATTACAAATCATCATGTAGTACAAGGAGCTACAGAAGTAGAGATTACTCTTAATAATAATAAAACTTATGCAGCTGAAATTATTGGTGAAGCTCCTGAAAATGACATTAGTTTACTAAAAATAGATGGAGAAGATTTTTCTTATCTTCCTTTTGGTGATTCCAACTCTGTAAATGTTGGCGAATGGGTACTAGCTATTGGAAATCCATTTAATCTTACTTCAACAGTAACAGCAGGAATTGTAAGTGCTAAAGCTAGAGATCTAAATTCAAGACAGGGCGTTTTTCAATCGTTCATTCAAACTGATGCTGCTGTTAATTCGGGAAACAGTGGTGGAGCCTTAGTCAATACCAATGGTGATCTGATTGGAATTAATACCGCAATTACTTCGCAAACAGGTGCTTTTATAGGATATTCATTTGCCATACCTAGTAATAATGCGCGTAAAATAGTAGAGGATTTAATTGAATTTGGCCGGGTAAGAAAAGCTGTGTTAGGAGTTAGAGGAATTGATTTAAATGGACAAGTGGCAAAAGAGTTAGCTATTGAAAACTCTCAGGGATTTTATGTTTCAAGCATTGAAAGTAATTCAGGGGCTGAAAAGGCTGGTCTTATAGAAGGTGATATCATTCAACATGTTGACGATATTAAAATAAGAAGATTTTCAGACCTTACGGGTTACATTAATACTAAAAATCCAGGGGAAAAAGTAAATGTAAGTTATTTACGTAATGGAAAAATGAAAAGCACAGAAGTAGAGTTAATCAAATTGGCAATGTATCGAATTAATGATATTGGCTTAGAGGTCACTAATGCTTCTACAGATGAACTGAAAAAGTTTGGTGCTAAAAATGGGGTTAAAATTAGTAGAGTTCTTTCTCAACGTCTAAATGCAGAGCAATTGGAAGGAATCCTAATTACCGAAATAAATGATCAAAAGGTCAATTCTATTGATGATGTAGAGCGAATTATCGATCAAAAAACTAATGCTGAAGCTTTAAAAGTCACCTTTAAAGCAAGTAAAAATGATGATAAAACATATATTTTTAGGTAAGAATACCAGTAAAAATTAAAAATTTGGAATAACAAAAAAGCTATTTTCATTAGTCTGAAAATAGCTTTTTTATTCAAATACCAATAATTATCTGAAATTATTCTTGATTAGCTAAAAATTCTAAGACGTTTTGCTCAATCCTATGATTAATATCTGTCACCTCTGCTTTACGAAACTCTTTACCCGTAATTTTTTCGAATAATTCTATGTATCTTTGGGTAATTTCATTGATAAATTCCTCTGGAAGAGTTGGTATTTGCTGCCCTTCCTTCCCTTGAAAACCTTGACTAATTAACCACTCACGCACAAATTCTTTAGAAAGTTGTCGTTGTTTCTTACCTTGCTCTTGCAATTCTTTGTAAGTGTCTGCATAAAAATATCGAGATGAATCTGGAGTATGAATTTCGTCTATAATAACAATATCACCCTTAATTGTTTTACCAAACTCATATTTTGTATCTACTAAAATTAAACCTCTCTCTTCAGCCATTTTAGTCCCCAGATCAAAAAGTTGATAGGTGTACTTTTCAAGCATTTCATAATCTTCTTTACTCACTATTTCATTTTGTAAAATAGCTTCTTTTGAAATGTCCTCGTCGTGACTTCCTACATCTGCTTTTGTTGTAGGAGTAATAATAGGTTGCGGAAGTTTGTCATTCTCCTTCAAACCTTCAGGAAGAGCAACACCACAAATCTCTCTATTTCCAGCCGCGTATTCGCGATAGGCATGACCAGCTAGGTAAGCTCGAATAACCATTTCAACTTTAAAAGTTTCACAAGTATGACCTATACTTACATTTGGGTCTGGTTGTGCAATTAGCCAATTAGGAACAATAGACTTAGTAGCTTCTAGCATAAAACACGAAAGCTGATTTAAAATTTGACCTTTGTAAGGAATAGCCTGTGGAAGAATCACGTCAAAAGCACTTAGGCGGTCTGTAGCTACCATAATCATTTGGTTGTTCTCAAGACGGTAAACTTCTCTAACTTTACCTTTATAAACCGATTGTTGTTTTGGAAATTGAAAGTTGGTTTTTGCTAATGTTGACATCCTATTGATTTTCTAATTCTTTATATGCATTAATTATTCGTTTTACAAGTCGGTGGCGAATCACATCTTTATCGTCTAAAAACAGGGTGCCTACTCCTTTCACATTTTTAAGCACGAGCAATGCCTCTTTTAAGCCTGAAGAAATTCTTCGCGGTAAATCAATCTGCCCAGGATCTCCAGTAATCATAAATTTAGCATGTTTTCCCATTCTAGTTAAAAACATTTTCATCTGAGCAGAAGAGGTATTTTGTGCTTCGTCTAAAATAACAAAAGCATTATCTAAAGTTCTACCGCGCATAAATGCCATTGGAGCAATTTGAATGACACCTTTTTCAATATACGCTTCCAATTTTTCATGCGGAATCATATCTCTTAGTGCATCATAAAGGGGTTGCATGTAAGGATCTAATTTTTCTTTTAAATCGCCTGGCAAAAAACCAAGATTCTCACCTGCTTCAACGGCAGGACGTGTGAGTATAATCCTCCTAACCTGTTTGTTTTTTAAGGCTTGAACAGCTAATGCAACTCCTGTATAAGTTTTCCCTGTACCTGCTGGACCAACTGCAAAAACCATGTCGTTCTTTCGCATTAATTCAACAAGCTTTTTTTGGTTAGGCGTTTGCGGTTTAATTTGTCTCCCTCCTACACCATGTACCAATACTTCAGATGCAAAATCGGCATTTTTCTCGTGCTCATTCACGTCTGCTGTAAGAATACGCTCAATACTTACTTCATCTAATTTGTTGTACTTAGCAAAATGTTCTGCTAGCATGGTAATGCGTTGATCAAATTCTTCTAATTGATCTTCATCCCCAAAGGCTTTAATTTTATTTCCCCTAGCAACAATTTTAAGTTTAGGGTAATATTTTTTGATTAATTCAAGATGTGCATTACGAGTTCCAAAAAAATCACTTGGATTAATTTCAGAAAGTTCTATAATAAGTTCATTCAATGGCGGAAATTTTATACATTATATTTACATTCGCATTACAAAAATAAACAAAATATTTCAGCTGAATGTTAGTTTAGTATCAAGAAAGAAGGAAATGCCAATAATTACTTTGACTACCGATTTTGGAATAAAAGATCATTCTGTTGCTGCAGTAAAAGGAGCTATTTATACGGAACTTACTTCCGTAAACATTGTTGATATAAGTCACGAAGTGCCTCCTTTCCACAGTACTGAGGCTGCCTACATCATCAAAAATGCTTACCACAATTTCCCTAAAGGAAGTATTCATATAGTTGGAATTGACTCTGAACTAACGCCAGAAAATAAACACTTGGCTATTTTCCTTGACGGACATTATTTTATATGCGCTGATAATGGAATTATGTCGCTTATAGCGAAGGAAATTAAACCTGAAAAAATAGTTGAAATTAATATTCATGATGCTGTACAAACAAATTTCACCGTTCTTGATGTATTTGTTCGTGTTGCAGCCCATATCTTTCGAGGAGGAACTCTTGAAGTGATAGGGAAACCAATTGGTCAAATCAAACAGATAAAAAATATTGAACCCGTTGTTTTAGCACAGAAAAATCAGCTTATTGGCCATGTCCTTTACATTGACAACTTTGGAAATGTTGTAACCAATGTCACTAAAAAAGAGCTGTTACAAATGGCTAAAGGAAGAAAGGTTAAAATTAAAGCAAGAGGAATAGAATTTGAAAAAGTCTATAACAGCTACAGTGATGCTATCAATTTTAATGAGCCTAAAGATAAGCGGGTTGAAGATGGAAAGAAAATTGCCTTGTTTAATGCTTCTGGCTATCTTGAATTAGCTATTTATAGGAGTAATTTGACCACTGTAGGAGGTGCTTCAAGTTTGTTTGGATTAAAATTGATGAGTACAATTAACATAAATTTTGAGTAAACCATGCTAATACGAATAGTGAAAATGTCTTTTAAAACTGAGGAAATTGAAAGTTTTCTGAGATTATTTCATCAGAACAAACATCACATTAGAGGTTTTGATGGTTGCCAACACCTAGAGTTGTATCAAGATCAAAATAATGATCAACTATTCTTTACCTATTCGTTTTGGGAATCAGAAAAGCACCTCAATGAATACCGAAATTCAGATTTATTTGCAGAAGTTTGGAAAAACACTAAATCAAAATTTAATGACCGCCCCCAAGCATGGTCAGTAAATCAATTGGTGAAATTGAAGTAAACATAATTCAATAGTTAAAGTAAAAATTAAACTTTACTCAAATAGAGCAACAAGATATTAAGAAATTTTCTTCAAAATTTAAGTATACTTGCAATCCTAGAGATTAAACTAATGAAAGCAATATTATACAAAGAACTACAAAGTTTTTTTTCTCATCCATTAGGCTATGTCATAATAGGTGTTTTTCTGTTAGTGAATGCCTTTTTTCTATGGTGGGTGAATAGCGACTTTAATATTTTTGAAACGGGATATGCTCAACTGGTCAATTTTTTTGAACTATCTGCGTGGTTGTTTATTTTTATTGTACCTGCTATTGGGATGAAAAGTTTTTCAGAAGAATTAAAACGAGGAACTATTGAATTGATATTTACTCAACCAATTAGTACATGGCAATTGGTTTTTGGGAAATTTTTTGGCAGCTTTATTGTGGCTGTTTTTGCTTTACTTTCAAGTTTGTTTTATGTGTATAGTCTTTCACAAATGTCAGAAAACCCATTATTGGTAGATTATGGTGCAATTAGCGCAGCGTATTTAGGATTAGTTTTATTACTCAGCTGTTTTACATCGATTGCTGTTTTTGCCTCAAGCCTAAGTGATAATCAAATCATTAGTTTTTTATTAGCAGCTGTTATTTGCCTTTTTTCATTTTTTGCACTTCACGGGATTAGTACTTGGCGGCTATTTGGGTCTGAAATTTACAGTTTAGAATACTTAAGTTTGCATTTTCATTACTCCAGTATAACTCGTGGTGTAATTGATAGTAGAAATGTGATTTTCATGCTTTCCGTGACAACTTTTTTCTTGCTACTTACGTATCAACAAATCGAAAAATTAAAGAATTGATATGAAAAAAAGAAATCAATTTCTTGTCTTATTCGTTATAGGTATTTTGATCATCAACTTTGTGGCTTCTAAGTCTTTTGTGCGATTCGATTTTACAAAAGATCAGCGGTATAGTGTTTCATCAACCACATTAAATTTACTTAATAAAGTTGATCAACCACTTCATATAAAAGTATTTTTAGCTGGAGATTTACCTTCTGAGTTCAAGCAACTTCAATTAGAAACTCGTTATTTACTTGAAGAATATAAAGCTCAAAATCCGAATATACGTTTTGAATTTGTAAATCCTGTAGGAAATAACAAAGAGGCTTCAGAAATAGCTAAACAGTTTTTTCAGCAAGGAATGACTCCAGAGCGAGTAAATATTGCAGAACGCGGAAAAATTACTGAAAGTATTATTTTTCCATGGGCGGAAGCGCAATACAAAGGCATTAAATATGCTATTCCACTACTAAAGAAACAAATGGATGTTTCTACTGAAGAAATGATAACCTCATCTATTCAGCATTTAGAATATGGTTTAAGTGACGCTTTGCGAAAGTTAGTACAAGAAAGAAATCAAAAAATAGCGGTTCTTAAAGGAAAAGGGCAATTAGAAGATGTTTATATAGCTGACTTTTTTAGAAGTCTAAGAGATTACTATCTTATTGCTCCATTTACGCTAGAAAATATTGAAGAACAACCCCAGCAAACCCTTGAACAATTAAATGAATTTGATTTAGTTATTGACGCTAAACCTGAAAAAAAATACTCTGAAAAAGAGAAGTACATTTTAGACCAATACATAATGCAAGGTGGTAAAGCGCTTTGGCTAGTTGAGCAAGTTACGGCAGAACAAGACAGTTTAAAAAAAACAGGGTCAACACTTGCATTTCCAAAAGAGTTAGATCTTTATGATTTATTTTTTACCTATGGCGTAAGAATTAATCCGCAGTTAGTTAATGACCTTTATTCTGCACCAATTGTCTTAGCTCAAGGTAGTGGAAGCCAAACTCAATTTAACCCCTTTCCTTGGATGTACAAACCACTGGCAGCTCCTTTAGAAAAACATCCTATTACTTCTGCACTAGAGCGAGTACAATTTAACTTTGCTAATCCAATTGAATTATTAAAAAACGATATTGATAAAACTGTATTATTAACATCTTCTGAACTTACAAAATTAGAAGGTGTACCTAAAGAAATTAGTCTTGATTTAATTGAGAAAGAACCCGATTTTTCTACTTATACTAAACCACATCAAGTATTGGCAGTTTTATTAGAAGGAGAGTTTAAGTCGCTATACAAAAATCGAGTACTCCCATTTGAGAATGAAACTCATTTAAATCAAAGCCTCCCCACCCAACAAATTGTGATTAGCGATGGGGACGTTATCAAAAATAGAGTGACAAGAAATCAACCCGAAGAATTAGGCTTCAACCCATTTACAGGTGAAACATATGGCAATAAAAGCTTTTTGATGAATTCGGTGAATTTTTTATTAGGAGATGAAGACTTACTAGCTTTACGAAATAAACCTATTATTTTAGCAAATATCAAAGAAGAAATTTTAGAAGAAGATAATTATTACTGGGCCGTATTCAATTTAGTAGCTCCCCTCCTATTTTTGCTTCTATTTGGAAGTGTGCTTATTTGGTATAGAAAAAAGAAATACGCAAGGCCAGTGCAAGCAAAAAAATAAGTATAATTAGAGCCTAGAACTTAATCGGTCGACTTGAATCGCCTTCTTGGTTTTTTCTTTGGTTTTCTTTAGTTGTGTTATCTGCCTCTTCATTTTCCTCACTTTGATTTAATGAAGCGTTGGTCTTAGATTGCTCTTGTTGTAATTCGGCCAACTCTTTTTCTGCTTCAGCAACTATTTCAGGATATTTAGTAGCATTTTTAATCACATTTTCTAAGATATAATTTGCCTGAAAGGCATCTTCCAATGCACGGAAATTTTTAGCCCACAGTACCAAAGATTTAAATGCAAATTCACGGTGTCTCGAATAATCTTTTGTTAGTTCTTGAATGCTTTGATTAGAGGCTTCAAAATCACCTTCTTTGTGTTGGAAATAAGCCTCATAATACAAGGCTTCCGCTGCTCTACTTCCCGATGCATTTTCGAAAACTAATTGATAAGCTTTCCTGGCTGTTGAAAAATCTTCTATAGACCAAGCTGCCCTGGCTTTAAAAATACGTGCGTCATTCAAGGCTCTTTCCTCTACCCCACTCATCACTAAGACTTGCTCTGCATAAGCTAAGGTCTTTTCATAATCTTCAATAGAGTAATAAGCCTTCATTAAATTTGATTTTGCAAAAACAACATTTTGCTTAAATTCTGCTTTACCTTCTAACTTTTCAAGTACAGGAATAGCCTCATCATAATTATCTTCTTCTAGGTAAAGTTGTGCCAAACGACTCATACTTTGCTCTGAAAATTCATTAAAAGATGCCTCATAAACATTTTTATAATAAGGAAGGCTTTCTTCTTTTCTATCTGAATTATATAACAATTGTGCTAAATAAAAATTAGACTTAATTGAATGAATGCCTTTTGGAAACTGGTCTAAATATTTTTTAAATCCACTAATAGCACGTTCATTGTTCCCATTTAAAAAGGAATTTTCGGCTGCTTCAAAACTGGTGTTTTCAAGTTCAGCATCAGCTACTTCTACAAAATCTGATTGATTCACCCAAGCGGCGTATAATTCAGGTTGATCCAAATCTATATAAATCAATCGAACAGTATTAATAGCTTGAGCTGCTTGTTCAGAATCTTGATGCTTTTCTACTAATAATTTCAATTTACTCAAAGCCTCATTATACTGATTGTTATTATAGTAAATTAAGCCTTGTTTTGATAATGCCCTAGGAATTAATTGAGAGTTTGGTAAATCAGATTCAATTTTTTGATAAGCAGCCAGGCCTTTTTTATCTTGATTTTCGGCTACATAAGTATTTCCAAGTTCATAATAAGCATTGTCTAAATACTGGGAATTAGGAAACTTTTGAATAAAGTTATTTAATTCTTCAATTTTCTTGTTATTTCGATCAACAAAACCATAAGCATACGCTTTTTGATAAAATGCATAATCGCTTTTTGGAGAACCAATAGCAAGAGCTTTGTTGTAAGATTCCATAGCTGGCCAGTATTTTCCTTGACCAAAATAACTATCTCCTAAACGAACATTAGCATCGTACTTTAAAGCCTTTTGATTAGTGGTTTTAGCAAATTCTTCAAAATGAGACTGCGATTCAACATAATTCTTGTTCTTGAAATATGCATAACCAAGATTATAATCTAATTGTTGGTATTCACTTGTATTTTTTGCTTCGCTCATTCTTTCAAACTCCTTAAAACCTACAATTGCCTCTTTATAATCTCCTTTTAGATAGTCAATTTCAGCTTTCCAAAAAGTAGCTTTTGCTGTATATATTGGGTCTAAGCGTTGACTAAGCGATCTTTCAAAATAATCTCTGGCTGGATTGAGTAAATCGTCTTTAAATAAATCAACTCCAAATAAGTAGGTGACTTTTTGATAAGCCAATTTATCCTTGTAATCTCTACTGCCTTCTAATAGTTGAATTGCACTTTCATAATTTTTTGAACTGATGTAAGCCTCTATTAAAAGTTCACCTAACTCCTCAGTCTCACTTGCGTTTGGATAAGCTTCCATAAAGCTAATTAAAACCTCATGCACACTAGTATATGGGTTACCAACTTCATAGCTAAGTTTTGCATAATTTAGGTGAGATTCTTGCTTTATTTCTTCATTAAAATCCATTTCATAGGCATTCTTAAACGCATTCAAAGCTTGGTTATTCTGTCCTAATTCTAAGTAAGATTTGGCCAAATGATAGTAAGCGTTTTGGGCTATTTCATCATCTCCTCCAATAATGCGGTTAAATTCAGAAATGGCTTTTTCATAATTCTTTTGTTTAAAATAGGCAAAACCTAATTGGTAATAATCAGTATTGTTCCATTTGCCACGCTCTCCTTGGTATTCACTTAAAAAAGGGATAGCTTCTTCATATTTTTCTAAATTAAAATAACTCTCTCCAATGATTTTATTCAAATCACTTTTTTCCCTAGGGTTAGCCTGCTGGATGTAATCTTTAGCAAGGTCAATTGCATCTTGAAATTCACCTTTTTTAAATTTCATATCAGCCTGAACATAGGTAGTATTTTTGCTTTTTTCGTCCAGACTAGTGTTTTCAAAATACTTTTCAGCTGCTTTGTAGTCGTCTGATTGGTAGGCTATAAAACCTAGATAATAGGAAGCCTGATCACTATATTTTTCTGAGCTACTAACCCGTTTTAAGAAGTTTTCTGCTTTATCTTCATTACCTGTTTTAAAAAGCGTATAGCCATACCTAAAATTGTAATCTACTTTATCTTCACGATTTAATAAATAAGTATCAACGGAAGTCAAATAGCGTCTTGCATTCTTAAAATCTGATAGGAAAAAATAATAGTTTCCTAAAGCATAAATTCCCGCATTCCGTTTATTACTAGTTGGATTTTCACGAATAAATTTTTCCATTTCTAAAGCTGCCTTAGGGTGATTAAGTTTCAGCATAGATTGTGCTTCATAAAATTTAGCATTAGATTGAAGCTGCTGTTGGGTCGTTCTTAATTGTACATCCTTAAACAATTTTTGAGCTGCAACATATTGTTGTTTGTTATACAACTCAAGAGCTCTTTGAAAAACCGAAATTTCACTAAGGTTAGACTCCGATTGCTGAGCAAAGCTCAAATTCAAATTCAATAAAAGAAAAACTAAGAATGATTTTTTAAACACTTTCATGAAAATCTATTTAATGCTCAAATATATTTATTTAGCTTTGATTACAACGTTGTACGTCCAAAAAGATTTTATTTAAGTAAAAGCTTTTAAAAACAAATCGGATAAAAAATTATCCGATTTGTTTTTTTAATACTTGAAAAAACTAATATGAATTAATACAATTAATTAGCCACCTCACTAAAAAATTTTAAACGGTAAAGTCGAAGTTCTTCCTCCTCATAATCTCCGTCAAATTCTTCAATAGCATCATCAATACTATCTGATTCTGCTTCTAAGAAATATTCATGAATTTCTTCTTGCTGCTCTTCATCAAGGATATCATCTAACCAATAACTAATGTTAAGTTTTGTTCCTGAATAAACAATTGCTTCCATCTCATCAATAAATTCGGTCATTGTCATTCCTTTTCCATCAGCAATATCATTCAATGGGAGTTTCCTATCTACATTTTGAATAATATAAAGTTTTAACGACGAATTAGCACCCGTTGATTTTACAATTAAATCCTCAGCACGCATTACATCGTTTTCTTCTACATAATCAGCAATTAAATCAACAAACTTTTTACCGAATTTTTTAGCTTTACTTTCTCCTACCCCATGAATATTAACTAATTCTTCTAAACTAATGGGGTATTTTAAAGCCATATCCTCTAGTGAAGGATCTTGAAAAACTACAAAGGGAGGTACGCCTTTTTGTTTTGCTACTCGTTTTCTTAAGCTCTTTAACATCTTTAACAGCTGTGGGTCAGTTCCACCACCCGTATTTGAAGTTGCTGGAGCTAGTTCTTCATTAAAATTATGATCTTCGGTCATCATGAATGAAGAAGGATTAGCTAAAAAATCATGTCCTTTTTCAGTTATTTTTAGGATGCCATAAGTTTCTATTTCTTTTTTTAATAGACCCGCTATGATTACTTGTCTACATAGTGCCATCCAGTATTCTTTTGGCTTGTCTTTTCCTTTTCCAAAGGTGTCTTTTTCGTTGGCCTTATGCGCTTTAATCAGCGCGTTAACTTTTCCTATTAAAGTGTTTACTAGCTCTTTAGTCTTATATATTTCACCTGTTTCTTTAACTGCATTAATCAATAAAACAACATCATTTTTGGCTTCTTTTTGTTTTTTGGGATAACGTGCATTATCATCCATATCACCGCCTTCCCCAGTTTCATTATCAAATTCTTCACCAAAATAATGTAAGATAAATTTACGTCTTGAAACAGAGCTTTCAGCAAATGCCACCACCTCTTGAAGCAAAGCGTGTCCTACTTCTTGTTCTGCTAGTGGTTTACCACTCATAAACTTCTCTAACTTTTCTATATCTTTATAAGAATAGTAAGCTAAGCAGTGTCCTTCACCACCGTCTCTTCCCGCTCTACCAGTTTCTTGGTAGTAACTCTCAATACTTTTTGGAATATCATTATGTATGACAAATCGAACATCAGGCTTATCAATTCCCATTCCAAAAGCTATGGTTGCCACTACAACATTGGCATCTTCCATCAAGAACATGTCTTGGTGTTTGGCCCTTGTTTTAGCATCTAATCCTGCATGATAAGGAATAGCATCTACACCATTAACTTGAAGTGTTTGTGCAAGTTCTTCTACACGTTTTCTGCTTAAACAATAAATAATACCGCTTTTTCCTTCATTTTGCTTAACAAACTTAATGATATCTGAATCAATATTAGATGTTTTAGGGCGAATTTCGTAATATAAATTAGGTCTGTTGAAAGAAGCTTTAAACGTATTGGCATTTTTCATACCAAGATTTTTAATAATATCTTCTTGTACTTTAGGTGTAGCTGTAGCTGTTAACCCAATAATTGGTATATTATCTCCAATCCGACCAATAATCTTTCTCAAATTTCTATACTCTGGTCTAAAATCATGACCCCATTCAGAAATACAATGGGCTTCATCAATAGCAAGAAATGAAACATTTTGATTTTTTAAAAAATCTACATATTCCTCTTTAGTTAAAGACTCTGGGGCAACATATAGCAATTTTGTGATTCCGCTTTCTATATCGCTTTTTACTTGCCTAACCTGAGTTTTATTGAGTGAAGAATTAAGTACATGAGCAACACCGTCTTGATCAGATATGCTACGTATTACATCTACTTGATTCTTCATCAAGGCAATTAGTGGTGAAACTACTATTGCGGTTCCGTCTTTAATAAGAGCTGGGAGTTGATAACAAAGAGATTTACCCCCTCCTGTAGGCATTATCACGAAGGTATCATTATCGTGTATTATACTTTTAATTACTTGTTCTTGTAGACCTTTGAATTCATCAAAGCCAAAATACTTCTTGAGTTCTTTGTGTAAATTGATTTGTGCCAATTTATTTTTAATGTTTAGAATTAATTACATTTGCAACTCTAAATATACGCATATTTTTAAAGTACGCAAATGCGAAATTAATATTTTATGGAACAAGATAAAATTATTGCTCTAGCAAAATCAACTATTTCAACGCAGGCCAAATCCATTGGTGTTCTTGAATCTTTAGTTGATGAAAGTTTTGCTGGGGCAGTTAATGAAATATACCATTCCAGAGGTCGTGTGGTAATTACAGGAATTGGTAAGAGTGCTATTATAGCTACTAAAATTGTTGCTACCATGAATTCTACCGGAACTCCTGCTATATTTATGCATGCGGCTGATGCTATACATGGTGATTTAGGGACAATTTTAAAAGATGATATTGTTATATGTATTTCCAAGAGTGGAAATACACCAGAAATTAAAGTTTTAGTTCCTTTAATTAAAAACTTCAAAAACAAACTGATAGCCATTACAGGAAATAAAGATTCTTATTTAGGTAAACAAGCTGATTTTATTCTTAACGCTTTTGTAGAAAAAGAGGCCTGTCCTAATAACCTTGCTCCTACTACTAGCACTACTGCTCAATTAGTTTTAGGTGATGCTCTAGCAGTCTGCTTGCTTCAAATGAAAGGTTTCTCTAGTCAGGATTTTGCTAAATTTCACCCTGGAGGTGCTTTAGGAAAAACACTTTATTTAAAAGTTGCTGATATAACCATTAATAATATGAAACCGCAAGTAAGCCCCAGCGCTTCAATGCAGGAGGTCATCGTTACTATTTCACAAAACATGCTTGGTGCTACCGCAGTAATCGATGGGCATGAGGTAATAGGAATAATTACTGACGGAGATATTAGAAGGATGCTATCTTCAACTGATGACTTTACCAAATTAAAGGCAAAAGACATCATGAGTAAAAATCCAAAACTCATAGAAAACAAATCCTTAGCTGTAAAAGCACTTGAATTAATGGAAACGCATGACATATCACAAGTTTTGGCAGTAGAAAATAACCATTATGCAGGGGTAGTCCATTTGCATAATCTAATTAAAGAGGGCATTATTTAATGGCAAAAAAAACAAAAAAAGATCCTGACGAAATGTCTTTTTTAGACCATCTTGAGGATTTGAGATGGCACTTAATCAGGGCGACTTTAGCTATACTGATAGCAGGAACTGTGGCTTTTTTAGCCAAATCATTTATTTTTGATACCTTGCTCTTTGCTCCTGTAAATGTAGATTTTTGGACCTACAGTGTGTTATGTAATATTTCACAATTTGCAGGATTTGATGAAAGTTTTTGCCTTACTGAAATCCCTTTTCGTATACAAAGTAGAATAGTTGCAGGACAATTTAGTGCGCATATTTGGACTTCCATAACAGCTGGTTTTATCATCTCATTTCCTTATGTTATTTATGAATTTTGGAAGTTTTTATCTCCTGGCTTATATGAAAATGAAAGAAAAAATGCCAAATGGTTTATTCTTGCTGGTTCACTCTTATTTTTTACTGGTGTTTTGTTTGGATATTACATCATTACCCCTTTATCCTTACGTTTTCTAGGGTCTTATCAAGTCAGTGATTTAGTGTTTAATGATTTTGATTTAGATAGCTATATTGGATTAATAAGAGCTTGTGTATTAGCTACAGGTTTTATTTTTGAATTACCTATTGTAATTTACTTTTTGAGTAAAATAGGCTTAGTAACTCCAGAATTTTTAAAACAAAATAGGAAATACGCTATAGTACTAATTCTAATTTTTTCAGCCATCATTACACCACCGGATGTGGCTAGTCAAATTATAGTTACTATTCCTGTTTTAATTCTATATGAAATTAGCATCTTCATTTCTAAAGCGGTGGTAAAAAATCAAATAAAAAAAGAAAAAGAAAAACAAAGTTAGATGATTGATCAAGTAGATGAATTTGAAGCCTACAGGGCTAGGATGAACGATAAAATTATCAATGATAATAATCGCGTACTTAAACGTATTTTTAATTTAGATACCAATTCTTTTGCCGAAGGGGCATTAGATAAAAAAACGAAAGAGCTTCTTGGACTTGTAGCTTCTTTGGTATTACGCTGTGATGATTGTGTGAAGTATCACTTAGAATCTTCTCATAAAGAAGGCTTTACCAAAGAACAAGTGGTGGAAGCTCTAAGTATTGGCACGCTTGTTGGAGGTACAATTGTCATTCCACATCTAAGAAGAGCTTATGAATACTGGGATGCAGTAGAAGAAAAATACGGTAAAAATGAGTGATAAAACATTTAAACTTAGAGCCGATAATTTGGTGAAAGCCTATAAAGGCGTTGAAGTAGTAAAAGGTGTTTCTCTTGAAGTGAACCAAGGTGAAATTGTTGGTCTTTTAGGGCCTAATGGTGCTGGAAAAACCACCAGCTTCTATATGATTGTTGGCTTGGTAAAACCTACTCGCGGACATATCTACCTCAACCAAACAGACATCACCAAGTATGCCATGTATAAACGTGCGCAAAATGGTATTGGCTATTTAGCGCAAGAAGCTTCTATTTTTAGAAAGTTGAGCATTGAGGAAAATATCATGAGTGTACTTGAGCTAACCAAACTTTCTAAAAAAGAACGTAAAATGAAAATGGAAAGCCTTATTGAAGAATTTGGCTTAGGACATATTAGAAACAACAGAGGCGACTTACTTTCTGGAGGTGAGCGAAGAAGAACGGAAATTGCACGCGCCTTAGCCACAGATCCAAATTTCATCCTTCTTGATGAACCTTTTGCAGGCGTTGATCCTGTGGCTGTGGAAGATATTCAGAAAATTGTAGCTCAGCTGAAAGATAAAAATATCGGAATTCTAATTACTTACCACAATGTTCAGGAGACATTAGCCATTACTGATAGAACTTACTTAATGTTTGAAGGAAAAATTTTAAAACACGGAGAACCAGAAGAACTTGCTGAAGATCAAATGGTAAGAAAAGTGTATCTAGGTCAGAATTTCGAATTAAGAAAAAAGAAAATTTTCAACTAATTTAATTTTCATTTTCTAGTTGAAATTCTACTTTGTAGTTTTCCTTTAAGTATTGATGATCTTCTTCTGTTCCTTTAAAATTTTCAAAGGTTTTTACCTTTTCTCTATGAAGCTTAATACGCTTAATTGACTTTAAAAATCGTCTTACTTCATTTTGATTTGCTATTTTAAGCCCGGGTACTTCAACAGATTTGCCTTGATCATTTTTTGCTACCATAGTAAAATAAGAAGAATTGCAATGTTTCTTTTCTCCTGTTTGTATGTTTTCAGACTCAACACGAATGCCCACTACCATAGATGTGTTTCCTACAAAATTAATGCTTGCTTTCATAATTAAAAGTTCACCTACCTCCACTGGATTTAAAAAATCAACGCGGTCTACACTTGCGGTCACACAATAATTTTTTGAATGCTTTGAGGCACAGGCAAAAGCAATTTGGTCTAAAAGTGAAAGAATGTATCCCCCATGAATTTTACCATTAAAATTAGAATGTGAAGGTAACATTAGTTGTGAAATCTCAATTTGAGATTGATTGACAAATTTATTTCTCATCCTCTGTGTGTTTTAAGTAACTACTTGGAATTTGTTTTTGCGAATGTACACCCAAATACTTCAATTTTTCTATATCTTTTACCAAATTCTGTTGACCAGTTAATTTTTTCATTGCTGCTTCATAAGTATTTTGGGTAGAAGCTATTTTTTTTCCAACTAAGTCTAATTCACTGATTAAATTAACAAACTTATCGTACAAACTACCTGCATGTTTTGCAATTTGCATGGCGTTTTGATGTTGTTTTTCATTGGTCCAAATCATATCTACTGTGCGTAGGGTAGCTAACAATGTTGTTGGTCCAACCATTAAAATCTGTTTTTGGAAAGCTGCAAAGTAAAAATCGGGATTGTCTTGTTGTGCAACATACAATGCCGCTTCATTAGGGACAAACATCAAAATAAAATCAGGAGTAGAGGAGCCACTAATACTAGCATAATCTTTTTCTTCTAAAGATTTTACTTGTCTTTCTATAGCCTTGACATGGGCTTTTAAATATCTTTCACGCTCATCTTTATCAGTTGAATTAATGTATTTTTCAAAATCTACTAAATTTACTTTGGCATCAATTACCATAGACTTACCTTCGGGTAAATGTACCAACACATCAGGTATCAATTTTTTATGTTGACCATCCTTAAACTGAGGTTGTATTTCATATTCAATACCTTTGCGTAAACCCGATTTTTCCAACACCTTTTCAAGTATAAGCTCACCCCAATTTCCTTGGGTTTTATTGTCTCCCTTTAAAGCTTTAGTTAGGTTATTTGCCTCTTCAGATAAACGCAAATTTTGTTCGTGTAATTTTTTTAATTCTTGGCCTAAGACGGCATTTCCCTTTGAGAAATTAATATTGGTATCTTCAATTTTCTTTTCAAAATGAATAATTTTTTCTTTTAAAGGGTCTAAAATTTGTTTAATATTCTTTTGGTTAAGCGAAGTAAATTTTTCAGATTTTTGATCGAAGATTTTTTCTGCTAAAACTTCAAATTGATGACTGAACTTTTTTTGCAATTCTTCAACTTCTTTTTTCTGTTCATCTAATTTTGTCTGAAGCTGTTGAAGCTGAAATTTAAGTTGTTGGTTTTCATTGTGTAGGTTATTTTTTAATTTCTGTTCTTCAGTAAATTTAATTTCTAAATGTTTTAAGCTTTCGTTGGTTAGTTCAAGCTTTTGCTCTGTGTAATCAAATTTGGTCTTCCATTTCATTTTAGAAATCAAAAAACCAATTACTAAACCAGCCACTAAAAAAATAAGTCCACTAACTATAATATCATACATAATCGATGCGGTTTAGTTTTTGATTCCAACAAATTTTAATCTTTTTTCTTGATGAGCATCCGCTTAATTTCATTCAGTTTCATTAAAGCCTCAACCGGTGTTAAAGTATCAATATCAAGGTGTACAATTTCTTCTTTAATTTCCTCTAATAATGGGTCATCTAGGTTAAAAAAACTCAACTGAGGTTCGGGATTGGTGTTTTTCATTTTTTCAGCTAATTCTTCAGAGCTGTGTGACTTTTCTAGTTTTTCTAAAATTTTATTCGCTCTATGTATAACGTGTTGCGGCATCCCTGCCATCTTAGCCACATGAATTCCAAAACTATGATTACTTCCTCCAGGCACTAACTTTCGAAGAAACAAAATTTTGTCTTTCAACTGTTTTATGGAGACATTAAAATTTTTAATTCGATTAAATTTTTGCGTCATTTCATTCAGTTCATGGTAATGCGTTGCAAAAAGTGTTTTGGCTTTAGCGGGATGTTCATGGAGGTATTCGCTAATAGCCCAAGCAATTGAAATACCATCGTAAGTGCTTGTTCCTCTTCCAATTTCATCCAATAAAACAAGACTTCGAGGGGAAATGTTATTTAAAATACTAGCAGTTTCATTCATTTCTACCATAAATGTAGACTCTCCCATAGATATATTATCACTAGCCCCAACTCGTGTAAATATTTTATCTACAACTCCTATATGAGCCGACTTAGCGGGTACAAAACTTCCCATTTGCGCCAACAATACAATCAATGCAGTTTGTCTAAGCAAAGCCGACTTACCACTCATATTAGGCCCAGTAATCATAATAATTTGTTGATCTTCCTGATTGAGTTTAACGCTGTTACTAATATACGTTTCACCAGCAGGCAATTGTTTTTCAATAACTGGATGACGTCCTTCTTCTATTTGAAGTTCAAATCCCTCATTGATCTCAGGTTCTATATAATTCTCTTGGCGAGCAAGTTGAGCAAATGAACACAACACATCAATTTGAGCTATTTGATGTGCATTTTGTTGAACTACCTTAATATACTCTCCTAACCAATCAACTAATTGTTGAAATAATTCCTGTTCTAACAAGTGAATTTTTTCCTCAGCTCCAAGAATTTTAGCTTCATAGGTTTTAAGTTCCTCTGTAATATAGCGTTCAGCACTAACTAAGGTTTGTTTTCTTATCCAATGTTCAGGAACTTTATCTTTGTGCGTGTTTCTAACCTCTATGTAATAGCCAAATACGTTATTACTTCCAATCTTTAATTTAGGAATACCTGTAGCCGTACTTTCTCTTTCTAACATATCGTCCAGGTAATCTTTTCCAGAAAAAGCAATCTTTCTTAATTCGTCTAATTCATTATTAAAACCTGAAGCAATGACGTTACCTTTATTGATATTTACAGGAGCGTCTTCATGAAGAGCTTCTGTAATTTTCTGCTGAAGTAAATCGCAAGAATTAATATTTTCGGCTAAGACCTGAAAAGCTTCTAAATCAGATTTTTGAAGTGCTTCCTTGATAGGTACAATGGCTTCAATAGAAAATTTAAGTTGATTGACTTCTCTAGGTGTAATTTTTTGAGTAGCCACTTTAGAAATAAGTCGCTCTAAATCACTTACTTGTTTAAGTTGGGTTTGAACAAGTTCTTGTAGCGATTGATTCTTTAGCAAATAATCCACCATAGAATGTCTTTTTTTGATGGACTCTATATGTTTTAAAGGCAAGGCCAGCCAACGTTTAAGCAAACGACTTCCCATTGGGGAGATGCTATGATCAATCACCTCTAATAAAGTAACTGCCTGCTGATTAGTGGAATGGTAAAGTTCTAAATTTCTAATGGTAAACTTATCCATCCAAACGTAAGCGTCTTCTGCTATTCTGTTAATGCTAGAAATATGTTCTAGTTGATGATGTTGTGTTTCAGATAGGTAATGTAAAACTACACCCGCTGCAATTAAGCCATCTTCAAGCTCTTCTACTCCAAAGCCTTTTAGGCTGCTGGTTTTAAAATGTTGATTTAAATTTTCTTTAGCATAATCAATTTTAAATAGCCAATCTTCCACATAAAATTCATGAAAGTCTTTTCCAAAGTGCTCTATAAATTGCGTTTTAGCCTTTTTTGAAATTAAAACCTCAGCGGGCTGAAAATTTCGCATTAACTTATCAATATAGGCTAAATCTCCTTGTGCAGTTAAAAATTCACCTGTAGAAACATCTAGAAATGAAATTCCTAATTGTTTTTTTCCAAAGTGAATAGCGGCTAAAAAATTATTACTTCTGGATTGAAGCACTTCATCATTCAAGGCAACCCCGGGGGTAACTAGCTCTGTTACACCACGTTTTACGATTTTTTTGGTTTTTTTAGGGTCTTCTAATTGATCACAAATGGCTACTCGCTCTCCAGCTTTTACCAACTTAGGTAGGTAAGAATTGAGCGAATGATGGGGAAATCCAGCCAATTCGGTACGTTCACTCCCGTTGTTCCTATTGGTTAATACAATGTTCAAAATTCGGGCTGCTTTAACAGCATCTTCACCAAAGGTTTCGTAAAAGTCACCTACTCTAAATAGTAACAAGGCATCAGGATACTTAGTTTTGATAGCATTATATTGCTTCATTAAGGGGGTGACTTTTGCTTTTTTTGTCATTGTAAATTTTAGTAATTTAAAAAAGCTAATTTAAAAAAAGCATTTGATTAAGCCTTAGAATGTTTTTAATATTTGATGGTCATAAAAAGTCCATTTTTAACTATAAATTGAATTTTATATCACTCCCCTCTTCTGCAAGATAAATAAGAGAACAATTGGTATAGCTAACAAAATGACCATATACAAACTTTCATCAATAATACTTGGGCGTAAAAGAATAGTAAAAAAATACCCGCCCATGGCACCTCCAAAATGGGCGTCATGTCCAATATTATCGGTTTTAGATTTCATTCCCCATATGGAATAAAGCAAGTATCCAATACCAAAAACATAAGCTGGAATTGGAATGATAAAAAACAAACCAAGCATCATATCAGGTTGAAGTAAAATAGCGGCATATAAAACTCCCATTACCGCTCCACTAGCGCCAACTGCCTGGTACTGTGGTTCGTCTTTATGAAATTGATAAGACAAAAAATTCCCTAATAATAAACTACCAAAATACACAAGCAAGAACCCAAATGGCCCTAAAGCACTACTTACAATTCCAGCAAAAAAATAGAGAGTTAGCATGTTGACTAATAAATGGGTAGTGTCAATATGCAAAAAACCAGAAGACAGAAACGCAATTTTGTTTCCCCGATTAATCGCTTCAATATTAAACTTATATTGATGAAAGAAACTATAATCCTGAAAACCCTTATAAGAAATAAGCACATTAGCTCCAATAATTATAAGACTCAAAAAATCAATGCCTGGCATAAAATCAAATTTAAATTCAAATTTACGCTTTTTAAAAATAACTATTCACTTGAATTATAGAAAATGAGAATTTATCTGGTCTGGTCAATAGTTCTTAAATCCGATTAATTTTACTTACTTTTGAAAAAAAAATTTAAGCTTTTGAACGCACTTATTTTTTATTTAGTTTACCCGCTTTTATGGTTGATTTCAAAACTTTCTTTTAAAGCCATTTATGTTTTTTCTGATGCGGTTTACCTATTAATTTATCGGATTTTTGGTTTCCGAAAAAAAGTAGTTAGAAACAATTTAAGATTATGCTTTCCTGAAAAATCGGAAGCCGAATTGAAAAAAATTGAAGCTAAATTTTACCGTCATTTGTGCGATATTTTCTTAGAAATGATAAAAACCTTAGACCTTCAACCAGAAGATTTAAAGGAACGCTTTATCATCACCAACCCAGAAGCCATCAAAGAAATTGATAACAGTGGTAAAAGTGCTATTGTAATGTGTGCTCATTATGCTAGTTATGAATGGATTACTGCGCTAAAAACGTATGATGCTGACTTGAGAGCCTTTGGAATTTATAAAAAAATCAAGAACACCTATTTTGACGATCTTGTTAAGCAAATTAGGACTCGCTTTAATACTGAAATTATCGACAAAAATGTTGCCACTAAAACCATGGCAAAAAATAAGTTTAGAGGCATTCGTGGATACTACGGTATGGTTGCAGACCAATCGCCTAAAGCTTCAAGAATTAGTTATTGGGGAAATTTTATGGGTCAAGAAACCCCCATGTTTGTAGGTTCTGAAGTAATGGCAAAAAGACTGGACTTTAGTGTATATTACTTTCAAATTAATAAGAAAAAACGTGGCGTTTACGAAGCTCAATTGGTCAAATTAGCTGAAAACCCGAATGAATATAAAGATTTTGAAATTACTGATAAATATTTTGAATTAGTAGAAGCGCAAATAAGAAAAGCCCCTGAATATTATTTTTGGATCCATAAACGCTTCAAACATCAAAAAGAAAATTTTGAAAACAAGCAATAATTAAATGAAGAAGAATATTGCCATTGCCATGGGAGGTTACTCCACAGAATTTGACATTTCAATTAAAAGTGGAGAAACGGTTTACAAACACCTAGATAGAAATATATTTGAACCCTATCGTGTTCATATTGCCAAAGAAAATTGGTGGTTAGTGGATGACCATGGTGAAAAACATCTGATTAACAAATCTAATTTCACCGCTAAAATTAAAGATAAGCAAATTCATTTTGATGCAGTTTTTAACACCATACATGGAACTCCTGGCGAAGACGGACTCTTGCAAGCTTACTTGAATGTGATGGGGATACCTCAAACAGCTTGTGATTTTTACGAGGCGGCCCTAACTTTTAATAAACGTGATTGCATATCTGTGCTTCAAGCCTACGGAATTAAAACGGCTAAAAATTATTTTATTAATCAAGGTGATAAAATTCTACCGGATGAGATAATCAGTCAAGTTGGTCTTCCTTGCTTTGTAAAAGCAAATCGCGCAGGAAGTAGTTTTGGTATTTCAAAAGTAAAAAAGAAAGCGGACTTAGCTAATGCCATTGAAAAATCTTTTCAGGAAGATGATCAAGTGATTATTGAATCTTTTCTTGATGGCAGAGAAGTTTCTGTGGGTGTTATTAATTTTCAAGGCGAAGCTAAAGCGCTACCAGTTACTGAAATAATTTCTGAAAATGAATTTTTTGATTATGATGCCAAATATTTAGGTAAATCGAAGGAAATTACTCCGGCTGAAATTTCTGAAGAACAAACTTTAGAAGTTCAAAAACAAGCCATGAAAGTATTTAAAGTATTGAATTTGAAAGGTTTTACTCGGTCTGAATTTATTTTCCACAATAATGAACCTCATTTCTTAGAAGTTAATACATGTCCAGGGTTGACTGAAGCCAGTTTATTACCACAACAAGCTGAAGCCGCTGGAATTTCATTAAAAGAACTATTCACAGAAGCTATTTATGCGAGTTTAAAATGATAATGATTTAAATTGATTAACTTTGTGAGTAGAGAAACGAGAAGTGAGAAATTAGAGATGAGAGATGATAAATAGGAATTTATATACATCTTTACTTACATAGACCAAAATCTTATTCTATTTTGAACGCTTGTTAATGAATTTACTGCTTAATCTCTGCGTAAAAAATCCAGATTTTCTCTGTGTGAAAAATTAGAATATAATACATAAATAATAATGAAAAGAGCTGTGTTTCCTGGATCGTTTGACCCAATAACTAACGGACATTTAGATATCATCATGCGTGGGCTAACCTTGTTTGATGAAATTATTTTAGCTATTGGCGTTAATGCCGATAAAAAATACATGTTTGACCTAGAAAAAAGAAAAGCTTTTCTTGAAGAAACTTTTGCCGATGAGCCAAAAATTAAGGTGATGACTTACAAAGGACTTACGGTAGATTTTTGCAAAGAAATGAATGCAGATTTCATTTTAAGAGGATTAAGAAATCCAGCCGATTTTGAATTTGAAAAAGCCATTGCTCATACCAATCGTAAATTAGAAAAAATTGAAACCGTATTCTTACTGACTTCTTCGGGAAAGAGCTATATCTCTTCTTCCATTGTCCGCGATGTAATCAGGAATAATGGCGATTATACCTCGCTTGTTCCAGATGCAGTTCGGGTTTAGATTATATTTTTGGGGTGATGTTTTTTCTATACACATTCGAATCCGCTGGATTCGTTGTTAATGATTTTCAATGAAATCAATCATCATAAAGAATTTGAAGACATTATTTCTATCAAATTAATGCGAACCAAAAGTTTGTTTAAATCTACTTTTAAAAGTAAAATTAATTAAGAATCTAAAAACAGACTAGACTCCGTAGGAGTCAAATGTTTATAGAAAAAACATGGAATACTGGAACATCACGACCCCAGAGGGGTCGAACATCAAACGTCAATTTACACTTATTTTAAAAATAAAAAAGAGGTATGAGCAATGAGGTTAAAATCCAAAAAATAAGATTGAGTCCTACTCCTACTTTAAAAAAGTCTTTGAATTTATAATTACCTGAAGCATAGACCATGGTGTTGGTTTGATATCCAATGGGTGTCATGAACGTGGCAGACGCGGCTATCATAACGGTAATTAAAAAAGGTAAGGCCTCTTCTCCAAGGCTTGAGGCAACAGCAATTGCTATTGGGGTCATTAAAGCAGCAGAAGCATTATTCGACATTAATTCGGTTAAAAGCGAAGTTGTTAAATACAGTCCTGAAACAACTGCAATTAACCCCCAGCCTCCTAAAGAATGAATAATTAACTCCCCTATCTCAGTAGCTAAACCTGTATTATTCATTGCCGTTCCTAAACTTAAAGCACAGGCCAGTAAAAAAACAATACTCCAGTTGACCGATTGATAAATTTCTTTCATATTCATAACCTTCAATAAAGCCAAAATAGCCACTGCGGTAATTGCACCTATCATAATATCAATCCAACCAAAACCAGCTGAAGCAATCATTAATGCTAAAACACTAAGAACAATTGCAAAATTTTTTTTATTAAAACTAGTTACTAAATCTTCAGAAAGAAGTAAAAAAGGAGCGTTTTTTTGTGTCTCAAAGGTTTTAAACTGTTCAAGATAATGCGATTTAACTTCAGCAAGAATGACATCACCAGCTTTAAGGTCAACTTCGTACAAATCTTGTTCTAAAATTTCATCTCTATGCTTAATGGCTAATGGAATTGCACGATATCGATTTCTAAAATCGACTTGCTTTAGATTTTTATTAATCAGTGGTGAATTTGAAGTAATCACTAATTCAACAATAGAAATTTTGCTGTCTTTAAAGTTTGAATCGCCTATTTGAATTACATCTTTTACTACAATTTTTACTTCATCTTTGAGGGCTTTAATTTTATTTACATCACAACGAAGTTTCAGTAAATCACCTTCAAATAAAACAAAATCGCCTGAAGGTTGATTAATTCTAGTGTGGTCTCTACGCACTTCAATTACATCAATATCAAGGTCTTTAACCAAATCCGTTTCCATTATTGGTGAACCAACAATGGATGAGTTTTTTAATATTTGAATTTGTGTGATATAGGTTCTTGAGTTTTCTTCAGGAGAAAAGTTGGCTTTTTGATTTCTATTAGGAAGAATTCTTTTACCCATAAAACTCATATAAAAAACTCCTACTATAAGCAGGATTACTCCTATTTTAGACATTTCAAACATTCCTATAGAAGCAAGCCCCTCTTTTTCAGCAATTCCACTAACCAATATATTTGTTGAAGTACCTATAAGCGTACACATTCCTCCAAAAATAGAAGCGAAAGAAAGCGGAATGAGCATCTTAGAAGGATCAATTTTTACACGGTGTCCTAACTGAATAACCACAGGAATAAACATAGCAACCACAGGTGTATTATTGATAAAAGCTGAAATGACAGCAATAAAAACCATCATTAAGATAAGACCTAGATTGATGTTTTGTTTAAATTTTTTAGCTAAACGCTGTGTTAAAACTTGTAAAGCGCCTGTTTTAAGTAAAGCTTCGCTTAAAATAAACATAAACGCAACTGTGATAGTAGCTTTATTACTGAAACCTTCTACTCCTTCTTCTGCTGTAATTACACCAGTAAAAACGAGCAATAGCATAATGATAATCGCACTAAGATCTACTGGCAATTTTTCTGTAGCAAACAGAACAATGGCTAAAACTATTATTAGTATAGTAATTAAACTAGCTGAAATCATGATGCAAATATATAAAGTCTATCAAATTAGTAGAGATTTAATACTAAAAAAAAATCGATATTTCGATTTTTTTTATTCTCTAGCATAATCATCTTGAAGTCGAATAATATCATCTTCTCCGAAATAAGACCCGTATTGAACTTCAATAAAAACAAGTAATTCTTTACCGGGATTTTTAATTCGATGCTTTGCGCCTTGTGGAATTTTAATAACATCTCCAGATTGAAGGTTATGTTCTTTACCGTCAAGAATTACTAAAGCTTCACCACTAACAACTGTCCAAACTTCAGATCTATGATAATGAAACTGATACGATAAACGCTGGTCTGGATTTACTTCAATTCTTTTTACTTTGTGCGTTTTCTCATCTTCTAAGACGTAGTATTTCCCCCAAGGCCTTTCTCCTATTTCCATATATTTTAAATTAATCCGAACTTACGAAGTTAACAAATAAATCAAAATGACCAATTAAGTTATTGTAAACTTTTTAGACTTGATTCAAGAGTTTCAAGTTTGGCTAAGGCGTCAGATTTTTTCTTCTTTTCTAAGGCTACTACTTTTTCTGGAGCATTATTGACAAATCTTTCGTTCCCTAATTTTTTTTCTACTGAATTCAAGAAACCTTTCAGGTAATTGATTTCTTCGTTAATTTTTTCAATTTCTTCCTCTATGTTAATAGCGCCTTTAAGCGGAATAAAGTACTCATTGGCTCCTACCCTATACGACAAAGCGCCTTCAACTGAAGCTTGAGTATAATCCAACTGACTAATATTACCTAATTTCTTAATCAGCTCATCTAAATCCTTTGATTGATTTTCATTATTTATTACAAATAATTCAATACTGTCTTTAAATGAAATATTCTTTTCTTTTCTAATCGTTCTTATTCCAGAAACTACTTCTTTCATAAAATCGAAGTCCTTAATTTTTTGAACTTCAAAACTCTTTTTTTCAGGCCACTGATTAATAACTAGAGCTTCTTCATTAGATCGTTCTGCAATGTGTTGCCAAATTTCTTCAGTAACAAATGGCATAAAAGGATGTAAAAGTCTCAGGTTGTCTTCAAATAAGGCTATAGCTCTTTTTAGGGTATTTGGGTCAATTTTCTCTCCGTAGTTAGGCTTAATAATTTCTAATAACCAAGAACAGAAATCATCCCAAACTAATTTGTAAGATGCCATTAAAGCATCTGAAATTCTATATTTGGAAAAATGATCATCTACTTCTTCCAATACCTGTTGAAACCTTGCTTCATACCAGTTTAAGCCTTCTTGAGCATAGGTTGGAGTGGATAAACGTTCATCTACTTCCCAGCCTTTGATTAATCTAAAGGCATTCCAAATTTTGTTGGCAAAGCCTTTTCCTTGTTGACATAGTGATTCATCAAAAAGTAAATCGTTACCCGCAGCACTACTTAAAAGTAGGCCCACACGAACCCCATCCGCTCCAAAATCTTCTATTAATTTCAATGCATCTGGAGAATTCCCTAAGGACTTGGACATTTTACGTCCTTGTTTATCTCTTACTAATCCTGTTAAATATACATTTTCAAAGGGTCTTTGGTCGGTATATTCATAGCCAGCCATAATCATACGGGCTACCCAGAAAAATAAAATATCTGGGCCTGTAACCAAATCTTTGGTAGGATAATAGTACTTAAATTCTTCGTTTTCAGGCTCATTAATTCCGTTAAAAACGCTCATTGGCCACAACCATGAAGAAAACCAAGTATCTAAAACATCTTCATCTTG
>PXFS01000021.1 GCA_003564185.1 Flavobacteriaceae bacterium | reverse complement strand
GGTTTATTAGTGCCTTTGAACGATAAAGATTGCATTATCGATTTAATACAGCCTTCCGATTATATAATTTTAGTATCTCGGCATTATTTAGGAAGCATCAATCATACGCTGTTATCCATTGAGGCTTTACAAAACAGAGGCTTAAAAAATATCGGAATAATTTTTTCAGGAAATGAGCATCCCACCACAGAATCGATTATCTTAGAAAAATCTGAGGTAAAATTTTTGGGAAGAATTAATGAAGAGAAAGAAGGTTTTGATCAACAAAAAGTAAGGGCTTATGCTAAAAAATTTGAAAAAGAGTTAACGAGCTTTGTTTCGATTGAAGTCTAACTTTAAAACAACCCCCTCAACACTTCAAGCGATTTTGGTTTTTTAAATCCCTGCAAATGTACTTCGTAGTACAAAATTAGGAAGTCAATAAAGGCGTTTCGCTTTTCTTTATTTAGTCGAATTTCTTTCTGATTTGAATAATGAAAAGATTTTAAAAGTGAAACATTTTCATCAGCAAAACAATAATTGGTAGTGGGCTTCAGTTGAAATTCTCCTTCAACTAAATTGAAATAAGGAAATTCATCTAAGCTAAAATCTGGATAAAAACCTAAAAACTTACTCAATTGAAGCATAAAATTCAAATGAAAGTTTTGGTAGTTTTCTTCTTTTTCCAACTGAAGTATTTGGTCTTTCAGAAAAGCAAACAAAGTTTCATCTTTTGATTCTTCAATAATAGCTTGGGAAAGAATTTCAGCTATAAAATACACCATTGAGGTTTTTCCAAAATCAAGGTGTAGGTTATTTAAAACTTCAGCCGGTCTGGCTTCAGTTAAATATTGAAGATTTTTGTTTTCTCGGTAATTAAAATTTAAATCTAAGATGGTCAATACTTGAAAATAGGATGGTCTAAATTTTTTTGACTTAGACTTTCTAATGCCTTTCAGCAAAAAGCTACATATTCCGAATTCCTTAGTGTAAGTTTTTACTATTAAGTCGGCCTCTCCAAAATTGACTTTTGAAAGAACAATAGCTTGAGTTATGGTTTGCATTTATCTAATAATCATCAATTTTTTTACACTGGTTTGCTCACCCTCATTATTGGTTACCATTATTAAATAAACTCCAGAAGCTACAGCATATTTTCCGAAGGCGGTAGTGTCCCAACGTACACTTCCGCCACGAGCGGTACGTTCAAAAACTAAATTCCCTTCAATATCAGTGATTTTTACGTTGGCATTTTGGCTTAATCCATCAATAGTTACTTGTCCAGAGTAAGTAGGACGAACTGGATTTGGAAAAACGCGAAGACTACTTAAATCTTCCTGAGCTTCGGTTACAAAACTTTGAAAAGAAACTAGCCCATTAACGGTGCCAAAAAAAACTTCTCCATTTCTAGGATCAATTTCTATGCTTGTTACAGTGTTGGTAGGTAAGGGTGAGTTGTTTCTAGTAAAATGGTTCAATACCTCCTGACCTGTTGGAGAAACTTGAAAAACACCAGAATCTGAAGTAGCAATCCATTTATTATCTGCACCATCAGCCTTTATATCAGTAATTGCTTGCCTGAAAAGCAATTGTTGAGCAACTCCATCAGTATCGGTAATAATAATAGGTATTAAACTTATATTTCCAGAAAATACACCACCTGGATTAAACATCACTCGAATTCCATCTGCTGTGCCTACCCAAAGTCGCCCACTAACATCAATTTCTAAGGCATTTACAGCTGTAGTAAAATTATCATTTGTGCTGGGAAAATCAGCACCAGCAGTAGTTTCAGAAATTCTTCTTGATTGTCCCGTAGAGTGCTGATAGGCATAAATACCCCCTCTAATAGTGGCAACATAAATGTTATCTGAATTGTCTTTTTCTATGCTACCAAAACTAAATGAACTGGCTTCACTATCCAGTGCTACTCCCTGCATTGTGCCACTTTCGTTAATGCGTTTTAGGGGGTTACTTGTAATAGAATTAGTAAAGTATAAAGTACCATCTTGGGTAACAACACTTCCGCCTATTCTATTGTCTAATGGATTAGAACTTGAGGCCGATTCAATAGGACTGTTATTTCCATCCAATTGATTGACTAATTCAAAATCCTTCAATTCAACTAATCCATCATAATAACTACTTAGGAAAACAGACTCGTCTTTCTTTGTAGCTTGAACAATTACGCGGGCATTATTTAAATCCTCGGGATTGAGATTAATCCATTCTTCATCTTTTAAAACACTGAGTCCTCTTGTATTCAACGGAAATGGATTAAAAAGCTGATCATACTCGCCATAAGTAACCCAAAGGTCACCGTCTAAATAATCAAGATTAAAAACACGATTAAGTATCGGCCCTGTAGGGCTTACACGCGTAAATTCATCAGAGGCTATTGGTGTTTCTAACTTTAAAAGTCCTTCGTTTTCATCACCTATAAAAAGTTGATCTTCAATTAAATTAAAGGCATTAATTTTGGGCTGATATCCATCAACACCAAAAAATAAAGGCTCTTCGTTAAAATCAGTATCGTATTTAAAAATCATATCTTCAGAGGAGACTAAAAGAAATTCCTCTCCATCAATACTAATCACCTGAACATCAGTGACCGTGTTATCAAAGTCAAATTCAGTTGAGATGAATCCAGCCTGTGTTCTAAAAATACGGCCATCGAATCTTCTTACAGCATAAGCTTGATTGTTAAAGACAAAGGAATGGGTAAATTCATTTCCAGCAATGTTATTCCAATTGGTGAAATTAATAAGGTTGTCATTTAAGTTAGCTGTGAAAACGCCTTCATTACAAGCAGCCCAAATGCGGTTATTATTTATTACAGTTTGATTTACTCTTACAAAACCAGCATTATCACCTATATAGTAGGTAGAATCAAATTCTAGCTGGTTCAAATTAAATTTAACAATACCAAAATCAGTGGATATATAAGCTATATTACCTACTTCTAAGAAATGATTTATAGTTCTAATGTTAGGTGGGATGACATCACGGTTGGTGATTTCTACTAAGTTTCTAATTCGATTATTCTTGTCTTTTACCACCTGAATTAGACCATTTTGATAACCAATCAAGGTCAAATTGAAGGCTTTAGAATAATGGATAGCTGTAATATTTTCTCCTGAAAGACCATCTACTGGAGTAATTTCTTCATTTTCTTCTGAGGCAATATGATGCCTAAAAATGGAATTATCAGCAGCTGCAGTAATAGTTTCACCATCGTTTGAAAGATCTACAATGTTTCGGTAAGAAAAGTAGCCCCTCCAACGTTCTGATAGATTTTGAGCCACAACAGAATTATGGATACCAAGGATTACCAGAAATATCAGAATAAGTTTTAATTTCATAGAAAAATAACTCTTTGAAGTGGTAAATATTGCACTTAAATATGAAATATCCTCATGAATAGTCTCCAAAATAAAAATGCCAAGTAATTTTTTACTTGGCATTCACAAAAGTTAAGTTATAAAATTTTTAGACTGCACCCTGCGCAAGCATGGCATCAGCTACTTTCACAAAGCCTGCAATATTTGCTCCTTTCACATAATCAATATAACCATCATCTTCTCTGCCATATTTCACACATTCATTGTGAATATTTTCCATAATTGTCTTCAAACGACGATCAACTTTTTCAGCGTCCCATGACATACGGATTGAGTTTTGTGACATTTCTAATCCAGAAGTAGCTACACCTCCGGCATTAGATGCTTTTCCAGGTGAAAAGAAAATTTTAGCTTTTTTAAAGACTTCAACCGCTTCTGGAGTACAAGGCATATTAGCACCTTCACCAACTAATATACATCCGTTTTCTACCAATTTTTTAGCATCATCTTCGAAGAGTTCATTTTGTGTAGCACATGGTAAAGCAATATCTGCTTTTTCTCCCCATGGAGTTTTGCCTTCATGGTAAACAGCATTTGGATATTGATCAACGTATTCACTTATTCTACCTCTTCTTTCATTTTTTAATTCCATAATGAAAGCTAATTTTTCCTTGTCAATACCTTCACGATCAACAATATATCCACCAGAATCTGATGCAGTAATTACTTTTGCTCCTAATTCTATAGCTTTTTCTGTGGCGTACTGGGCAACGTTTCCAGAGCCAGAAACAAGAACAGTTTTTCCTTCTAAACTATCATTTTTGGTAGCCAGCATATTTTCAGCAAAGTACACGTTTCCGTAACCAGTGGCTTCAGGACGTATTAAAGAACCTCCAAAGGATATGCCTTTACCTGTTAATATACCAGTAAATTCGTTTTGAATTCGTTTGTATTGTCCAAACATAAAACCTACTTCTCTAGCTCCAACTCCAATATCTCCAGCAGGCACATCGGTATTTGGCCCTATATGTCTATATAATTCAGTGACAAAGCTTTGACAAAAACGCATTACTTCACTTTCTGATTTACCTTTTGGGTCAAAATCAGCACCTCCTTTGCCACCTCCCATAGGTAGTGTTGTTAATGAGTTTTTAAAGACTTGTTCAAAAGCTAAAAACTTTAAAATACTTAAATCAACTGACGGGTGAAAGCGAAGCCCTCCTTTGTATGGACCAATTGCAGAATTCATTTGGATTCTGTAACCTTTATTAACTTGTATGTTACCTTGGTCATCAGTCCAACAAATTCGGAACATAATAACTCGCTCTGGCTCTACCATTCGCTCTAGTAACATTTTATTTTTATACTTTGGATTTTCTTCCATGAATGGAATAATTGTTTCTGCAACCTCATGAACAGCTTGTAAAAATTCAGGTTGGTTGGGATTGCGCTCAGAAACTTTGTCTAAAAAATTTTTTACGCTAATAGTCATATTTTTATACTTTATTATACAATTTGCAAATATACTATTTATTTTTTGAGAAATTTCTTTATTATATCAAATATTAAGGGCTGAAAATGAGAGTATTCTAAATATAGACCCAGAAACTAAAACGATTGAGACCTCAATTAGCCAAAAATGCCTTTTTAAACCTTTGTGTCTTTAGAATTGAAAAAAATTTGATTTTAAACTATTTATTAGAATAAAAAAAAACAAACTATGAAATTTTATTATAATGTCTTGATTTTGTTTATATATTTGCTTTTATGATAATTTAAAATTATGAAGCTTAATTCGATAAAAATTTGCATAATCTTTTTGAGTATGTTGGCTTTAACAGATGTCCAAGCTCAAAAATTTCACGAAATTGGAGTTGGACTCGGGCCAGTGTCTTTTAGGGGAGACTGGGGGGAGCGTGGCGATACTCGAACAAATTTAGGGAACACTGGTGCTGGTATTAGCGTTATTCACCACTTAAGCTTTGCATACGATAGAAACTTCTATCGTTATTTTAATAGACACTTTAAATTAAGAAATCAACTTAATATTCACTACACAGAGCTTAATCATTATGGTCAGTGGCAAAGAGGGCCTAGTTTTGGAGCAGAGCAATTGAGAGCCATGAGTGGCCAAACTACCGTAATTGAGTTGGGTACTGGATTAGACTGGTTCTGGGAAGAGCTTAGGTCTTATGAAAGAAGCGTAAAAGTGTTTAACCCTTATGCAGGTGCTGGCATCAATTTAGTATATTATAATCCTAGCGTGAGTACTTCTTTACCAGGAGAAATTGGTTCTGTAACAAATACTTTTCCTACTTTCCTTCCAGAAAATGCAGGTGAGAGAAGTAGAATATCCAATGAATCAGATATAACCCTTTCGCTTAATTTTCATGCTGGAACTAGGTATAGATTGAATGAAATAATGGATTTATTTATTGAAGGTAGATGGCATTTTTATATGTCAGATTTTGTTGATGGTCTTGATCCAAGAGGGTCACAAAATGAATCTAATGACTGGATGTTTATGCTTAATTTAGGTATGACTTTTTACTTGGATTAAATAATTCATTAAATATACAGGAATATGTATTTACATATCCCTGTATAAATAAAAAATTAGCTTCTTAAAGCTTGCTTTAAATCGCCAATCAAATCTTCTTCATCTTCAATACCCACACTTAATCGGATTAATGAATCAACCACTCCTGTTTTTTCGCGTTCTTCTTTAGGTATGCTTGCATGGGTCATACTTGCTGGATGGCCAGCTAAAGATTCAACTCCTCCTAAAGATTCTGCCAAAGTAAATACCTTTACATTTTCAACAAATTTGACAGCATCTTTCATAGAATTTTCTTTGGTGGTGAAAGAAACCATACCTCCAAAATCTTTCATTTGCTTTTTAGCAATTTCATGGTTTGGATGATCTTCAAAACCAGGCCAGTAAACCTTCTCTACCTTAGGGTGGCTATTTAAAAACTCAGCTACAGCTCTACCATTTTCTGAATGCCTTTTCATTCTTAGGTGTAAAGTCTTGATGCCACGTAATACCAAAAAACTATCCATTGGCCCCGCAATAGCTCCGCTTGCATTTTGAATAAAATATAATTTTTCAGCCAATTCTTCATCTTTAACTACAACGCTACCCATTACTACATCGCTATGCCCCCCCAAATACTTGGTTGCTGAATGCATCACAATATCTGCTCCTAAATCTAATGGTTGTTGTAAGTAGGCGGTAGCAAAGGTGTTGTCAACAGCTAGCAAAATCTTGTGTTTTTTAGCAATTTTACTTACCGCTTCAATATCAATAATGTTCATCATAGGATTGGTCGGAGTTTCCGTCCAAATTAGCTTTGTATTCTCATTGATGTAATTTTCAATGTCGTTGGCATTTTCCATTCCAATAAAATGAAATTTAATGCCAAAGTCTTTAAATATAGAGGTAAATAAACGGTAACTTCCTCCATATAAATCGTTGGTTGAAATGATTTCATCCCCAGGTTTAAATAGTTTTAAAATGGCATCAATAGCTGCTAGGCCTGAACCAAAAGCTAAACCATATTTTCCATTTTCAATGCTGGCTAAAGAATTTTCTAAAGCCGTTCGTGTTGGGTTAGCACTTCTGGAATATTCAAAGCCTTTATGCGCTCCTGGCGTGGTTTGTGAATACGTTGAAGTTTGATAAATAGGAGGCATTACAGCTCCGTATGCTGGATCTGTGTTTTCCTGGCCTCCATGTATGGTTTTTGTATTAAATTTCATCCTATTATTTTTTTAGTTACACAAAGTTACAGGACTCAAAAAATAAAGTATAAAGCATTTCCTGTTTTAGCCTGAAATTAACAAGGTTCTTTATACATTTTAATTTTTATCAATAAAAAACAAACTTATATGACTTATTTTTGTTGAAATTTAAAATTTTAATGCAGACAAAAGAAAAGTTTTATTCGTACATACAAAATTTACAAGATCAAATCACCGCTCAACTTGAAGCGATTGATGGGAAAGCAAAATTTCACGAAGATGTATGGGAAAGAAAAGAAGGTGGTGGAGGAAGAACACGCGTTATTGAAAGCGGAAATGTATTTGAAAAAGGAGGAGTAAACATTTCTGCTGTTCATGGAGAACTCCCAGCTTCTATGCAAAACTACTTCAATGTGAAGGACTGCGATTTCTTTGCCTGTGGATTGAGTCTTGTAATTCACCCCAAAAACCCTATGGTGCCAACCGTTCATGCCAATTGGCGGTACTTTGAAATGTATGATAAAAGCGGTAGAATCATTGACCAATGGTTTGGTGGTGGACAAGATTTAACGCCCTATTATCTTTTTGAAGAAGACGCTCAACATTTTCATCAAATTTGTAAGAATGCTTGTGATGCGCACGATTCTACTTTTTACCCTACTTACAAAAAAAGATGTGACGAATATTTTTGGAATGCGCATAGAAATGAAGCCCGTGGAGTAGGAGGCTTGTTTTTTGATTACCTAAAAGCTTCAGAAAATAAAACCATTGACCAGTGGTATGATTTTGTTACCGAAGTTGGTGATTCTTTTCTTGATGCTTATGTTCCCATTGTTGAAAAGCGAAAAGGCTTACCATATAAAGACGAACATAGAAATTGGCAAGAAATACGAAGAGGAAGGTATGTTGAATTCAATTTAGTACACGACAAAGGAACCCTATTTGGCTTGAAAACTAATGGCCGAATTGAAAGTATATTAATGAGTTTACCGCCTCATGTACAATGGCAATATAACCATCATCCTGCGCCAAATTCCGAAGAAGAAAAATTAATTAATGTGCTTAAAAAGCCTGTAGAATGGCTTGCCTAAAATAAAACTTTATGTACCCATATAACAGATACCGAAGATTAAGAAGTTCTGAAGCTATACGCTCTTTAGTTAGTGAAAATGCGCTAAGCGTAAACGATTTTATTGTTCCGCTTTTTATTGTAGAAGGAGAAAACATTAAAGAAGAAATCAACTCTATGCCCAATTACTACCGGTATAGTTTAGATTTAGTTGAAGAAGAAGTCAAAGAAATATGGAGTTTAGGTTTAAAGTCGGTTTTGCTTTTTGTAAAAGCTGATGAAAACAAAAAAGACAACCTAGGTACCGAAGCTTTAAACCCTGATGGATTGATGCAAAGAGCCATCAAAACCATTAAAAAGGCAGTTCCAGAAATATTGGTAATGACCGATGTTGCCTTAGATCCTTTTTCGTCTGTGGGTCATGATGGAATAGTGAAAAACGGAGAAATTGTAAATGATGAAACTGCTGAAGTTCTGGCTGAAATGGCATTGAGTCACGCCCAAGCTGGAGCCGATTTTGTTGCGCCAAGCGATATGATGGACGGTAGAATCTTAAAAATGCGTACCAAGCTGGAACAAGAAGGTTTTTACAATACAGGCATCATGAGTTACTCTGCCAAATATGCATCGGCGTTTTATGGACCTTTTCGAGACGCCTTAGATTCTGCTCCAGTAAATGTAAAAGACGTACCTAAAGATAAAAAGACTTATCAAATGAATCCAGCTAATAGGAAAGAAGCTATTTCTGAAACTTTAGCTGATATAGAAGAAGGCGCTGATATTGTGATGGTTAAACCTGGATTGTGTTATTTAGACATTGTTCGTGATTTAGCCAATACCATTGATGTGCCTATTGCAGTTTATCAAGTAAGTGGTGAATACGCGATGCTAAAAGCGGCTGCGGAGAAAGGATGGTTAGACCACGATGCTGTCATGCTTGAACAACTTACCGCTATTAAGCGAGCTGGAGCAAGTTTGATTGCCAGTTATTTTGCGAAGGACGTTGCTAAATTATTGAAACCTTAAGTTTTTGGAGCAGCTAATTTCATGGATTCTGGAACTCTGGGATTTATAACTGAAAACCAAAGCGGTGGAACCAGTGCAATCAAAATACTTGTAGGATAGCCGTAGGGCAACTCTGGACTTACCGAATGATAATCCAGTAACTGATATTTTTTACTGGCTCGGTAATGATGATCGCTATGGCGAGTAAGCTCATACAATAAAATTCTTCCCAGCAAATGATTAGAATTCCACGAATGAATTTCTTTTACAGGCACATATCTACCGCTTTTCTTTTGCTGGCGAAGCAAGGCGTAATGTTCTAAATAATTGATACTTTCAAGAAGAAGAAAGCCTATAATTCCCATAAATACTACTAATAAAGCTACTTTCCAAGGGAAAAACAAAAAGAGAAAAATTAAGTAGCTGATTTGTAAAAAGCTATTGAAGAGCATATTGTTTTTTAGAGAAAAGAAATTCGCTTCTTTTGTGCTTAAAAGCTTCTTCTGAATTTTCCAAGCATTTTTATATTGCCCAGTTGAAGAGGTCCACCAAAAACTATAAACACTCTGATTTAGTTTTGCCGTAGCAGGATCTTCTGGGGTAGAAACTTTGGCATGATGGCCGTAATTATGTTCTATGGTGAAATGTGTGTAATGAGAGGGCAATAAAAGTAATCGAGCTACTTGGCTACTCCAAAAATCATCCCGGTGTCCCAACTCGTGAGCTACATTAATTCCGTTGCTTCCTAAAATGATACCCGCACTAAAGACAAGTCCTGTAATTTGTAAAATACTTAATTCAACATGAGTTAATACCCAAAGACTTCCGATTAAAATACCATATACCTGCACTAAATTGAAATACAACAACACATCAAAAAAAATACTTTTTGATTTTTCTTCAGCTTCAGAAGCACTTAAATTAGATTGGTTTTGTGGGGTAAATAATTCGATAATCGGTATAAACACAAAAGTGACCACAGGTGTTAAAAAACTCATTTGATGCGGGTAAGTAATTCCAATAAAAGCACATATTGGAAGCACATAAGCCGATAAGTATTTTAAATCGGTGGTTTTCATTTTTGTCGTGTTTCTCTCATTAGACCCGCATTATGCATTAGAAAATCTATTACAAGATAAAATCTCTTCAAAATCAAACTTTTCTTTGACTTTTGAGTAATAACCATAGGGGTTACTATGCTGATTCCTCAAAAGTCTTGATTTTATTGAGCTTTTACCTTTCATAACGAAGTTCTAGTGCATAATCCGGGTTAAATTTGAATTCAATAAAATTACGAGTTTTTTAGATAGAAAGCAATAATTTTTACTTTTTGAATCAAATTTTGGTGTTCATGATTTATTAGTAAATTACAATTAGTTAATTCATTTGTTTGTAAATTTGTCAAAAATCCGATTAAAAATGTATTCAGAAAAATTAAAAACTCAATTAACTCAGGAGTTAAACGATATTGAAGAGCAAGGCTTATTTAAAAAAGAACGTATCATTACCAGTCCTCAGGGACCAGAAATTACCATAAATACAGGAGAAAAAGTACTTAATTTTTGTGCCAATAATTACTTAGGGCTTTCCTCACATCCTGAAGTTATTCAAGCGGCAAAAGACACCTTAGATTCACACGGTTTTGGAATGTCAAGCGTGCGTTTTATTTGTGGTACACAGGATATTCACAAAGAGTTAGAAGCGCGTATAGCCGATTTCTACGGAATGGAAGATACCATTTTATATGCGGCCTGTTTTGATGCTAACGGTGGAGTTTTTGAACCTTTATTAGGAAAAGAAGATGCTATTATTTCAGATTCACTTAATCACGCTTCTATTATTGATGGTGTGCGTTTATGTAAAGCGGGGAGATACCGTTATGAAAATGGAAACATGCAGGATTTGGAAGACAAATTAAAAGAAGCTGATGCCAACGGAGTGAGAACAAAATTGATTGTTACCGATGGCGTTTTTTCTATGGACGGTTTAGTAGCCCCGCTTGATAAAATTTGTGATTTAGCCGATAAGTATGATGCTTTAGTAATGATTGATGAATGTCATGCTACAGGATTTATTGGTGAAACAGGAATTGGAACACCAGAAGAAAAAGGAGTTTTAGGTCGTGTAGATATTATTACAGGTACTTTAGGTAAAGCTTTAGGAGGTGCCATGGGAGGTTATACTACTGCCAAAAAAGAAATCATTGAAATTTTACGTCAGCGTTCAAGACCTTATTTATTTTCAAATTCTTTAGCACCTTCTATTGTTGGCGCTTCAATTAAGGTGTTTGATTTGTTGAAAAATGATACAAGCTTACGTGATCAACTTCAAGAAAATACAGCCTATTTCAAAAAAGGAATGAAAAACGCTGGTTTTGATATTATTGATGGCGAATCGGCTATTGTTCCTGTAATGCTTTACGATGCCAAATTATCACAAGATATGGCGGCCAAATTATTGGAGGAAGGAATTTATGTGATTGGTTTCTTTTACCCTGTAGTTCCTAAGGAAAAGGCAAGAATACGAGTGCAATTATCGGCTGCTCATACCAAAGAGCATTTAGATAAAGCCATTAATGCTTTTATTAAAGTAGGGAAAGAAATGAAAGTAATCTAATAGACACACACTACGTTAGACCGTCACAATTAAGTGGCGGTTTTTTTTTGAATTAAATTGCTTAAATTTAACCCAGATTATGCACTAGAACTTTGTCATAGCCTGTCCCTATTTATTGGGAGAAGTTTAAAATACAATAAAACAAGCTGTTTTTCTCAGTAAATAATAATTTTTTTTGGTCTTCGTGAGTCTTCGATTTAAAGACAAAAACGTTTCACCGCAAATTTACAGGAGTAAAACAGATAGTAATGCTTAGTTTTGTAATGGTTTTACTATTAATTAATTTTCTAAGGCATAAAGCGGGTTAAATCATTATTTAATTTAAAATGAACAAAAATACCATTGTAGAGCGGGTTGCTGATTTCATGAAGTTGTACCCGCCGTTTAACTTACTTTCTTCAGAAGATTTAGCTAAAATAGCTTCTGAGGTGGAGGTTTTTTATCTTCCAAAATAAAAGATTCTATTTGAAATTGATGAAGCTACTAAAGCTCATTTTTATATGGTACAGCAAGGTAGCATTCAGCTAACTGCTAAAGATAAAAAAACCTTAGTAGATGTGTGCGAAGAAGGAGATTTGTTAGGTCTCCGGCCTCTATTTGCGGATAACAAATATGCCTTACAAGCAAAAGCCAAAAAGGATTGCATGATGTACGCTATACCAATTGAGATATTTAAGCCTTTGCTCAAGGAAAATTTCAAAGTTTTACAATTTTTGTTAGAAATTTTTGCAGCAAACGCCAAAAATCCTAAGGAAAGTATTGAAGCTGAAAGTCAACTTCCAGAGTCCCGTGTTTATGAAGAAACCGATGCCTTAAAATTGAGCTACTTTCAATTGATTTCATATACCAAAAATGTAATCACAGTAACTCAAGAGGTGGCCATTCAAGAAGTGGCTCAACTCATGAAAACACACCATATTAGCTCAGTAATTATTGCGGAGAATAATATCCCTATGGGAATTGTAACCGATAAAGACATGCGAAATAAAGTTGCTACTGGCGAAGTCGATATTCAAACTCCAGTCAAAAATATTATGAGTTCTCCTGTGGTTTGCAGTGAAGCCAATGTGCATATTGCATCTATTCAATTGCTTATGCTTAAACATAATATTGGTCATGTAGCTATTACAGAAGAAGGAACACCAGATTCTAAATTACTCGGAATTATTTCTGAACACGATATTATTGCAGCCCAAGCAAACAATCCTGTAGCACTTTTAAGAAGAGCGCTACGAAGTAAAGATGTGAATGAACTTAATCACATTCGTTTTCGATTAGGCTTGCTCATTGAAAGTTTTCTGAATGCCCAGCTTGCTATAGAATACCTGATGAAAGTGGCTGGAGAAATCAATATGGCGCTGACCCAAAAAAGTATTTTTTTAGCTATTGAAGAAATAGGGCAGCCTCCCTGTGGTTTTGCTTGGATGAACTTAGGTAGCCAAGGAAGAACCGAACAGCTCTTACTAACCGATCAAGATAATGCCTTAGTTTATGAAAATGTAAGCACAGAAAAGGAAGATCAAGTCAAAAAGTATTTTTTAAAACTAGCCGAAAAAGTAACACAATCCCTCCATCAAATAGGCTACGACTTTTGCCCTGCAGATATGATGGCTAGCAACCCTAAATGGTGCATGAGTCTTGGTGACTGGAAAAAACAATTTTCTAATTGGATTACCCAACCCACCGAAAAAAGCATCATGATGTGTAGTATCTTTTTCGATTTTCAAAGGGTTTATGGTCAACAAGGATTAACACAATCATTAAATCAACATATCTATAAAGAGCTACAAGGTAACCAACGCTTTTTTGCTTACTTGGGAGTTGATGCGCTTAGAAACCCACCACCACTTGGTCTCTTTAAACAGTTTCTAGTAGAAGATGAAGAAAAAAATAAGGGTTTATTTGATTTAAAATCACGCGCTTTGATGCCTCTAGTGGATGCCGCACGAATTTTATGCTTGTCCATGAAGAATACAAAAATAAATAATACCCATGAACGCTATTTAATGTTAGCCAAGAAAGAACCACAAAATGCTGAATTATTTGAAAAATGTGCACAGAGTTTTTTACTTTTTTCTAAGCATAGAACCATTGAGGGAATTAATGAACAGAATTCAGGTCGGTTTATACATTTAGAGAATTTAAGCAAACAGCAAAAAATTGCCCTAAAAAATGCTTTTCAGCCGATTTCTGAAATTCAATCTGTTTTAAAAAATAGATTTAAATTGACTTATTTTACCTGATGAATTTTTTAAAACGATTTTTTGAAAAAAAAGACTACCCTGAATATTGGGTAGATTATGCGGCATACTTTGAATCTAAAACTAAATCGGGAGATTTTGTGGTTTTTGATTGTGAAACTACGGGGCTCAAACCTCATATAGATCGAATTTTGAGTATTGGTGCAATAAGTATTAAAAATCAACGAATAAAAATCAATGAAAGTTTAGAAATTTATGTAGATCAAACGTATTTTGATGCGAAATCTGCAAGTATTCATGGAATTACTCAAGAAAATGAACTTTCAAAATCGACTGAAGAAGAAGCCATAAAATCATTTTTGAAGTATATAGAAAATCACACTCTAGTGGGGCATCATGTAAGTTTTGATATAGCCATGATTAACCAAGCGCTTAAGCGAATGCAATTGCCAAAATTGAAAAATAAAAGCATAGATACCAATCAACTTTACCTGAAAAAACGAGGTGTTCCTCTAGAGCAGCGCTATAGTCTTGACGAGCTTTGTGATGTCTTTTCCATCCCAAAAAAAGATAGGCATACTGCATCTGGTGATGCTTTTCTTACCGCTCAAATTTTTATTAGGTTGTATAATGAATAATTCAACTACTTGAATTAAATCACTTCGCCTTTTTCTAAAAACTTGTTTTCCTTACTACCCATTAATTCAAAATCAATATTACGCTTAACTAAATCGGCTTTTTTAACTTTTACAAAAACCTCATCACCTAATTGAAAAGTCATTTTCTTTCGTTTTCCAACTATGGCGTAATTCTCTTGGTCAAAATAATAGTGATCTCCTTCTATATCCCTAAGTCTAACCATTCCTTCACATCGGTTTTCTATAATTTCAACAAACATTCCAAAATCGGTTACCCCAGAAATTACACCTGTAAATTCTTCGTCTTCATACTGTTGCATGAATTTAACTTGCATGTACTTAATAGAATCCCGCTCGGCGTTAGTGGCCAAACCTTCCATTTGTGAAGAATGCTTACATTTTTCTTCGTATACTTCTTCTTTAGCGCTTTCTTTTCCGTCTAAATAACGCTGAAGTAAGCGATGTACCATTACATCAGGATACCTTCTTATGGGAGAAGTAAAATGCGAATAATGATCAAAAGCCAAACCGTAATGACCAATGTTTTTGGTGGAATAATAGGCTTTAGACATAGAACGAATGGCTAAGGTATCAATCAAATTTTGTTCGCCTTTGCCTTGCACATCTTCCAAAAGTTGATTTAAGGAACTAATGGTTGATTTTCTACTTTTTAAATTCAGCTGATATCCAAATTTTCCTACTACCGTATTTAAGGCGGTTAATTTTTCTGGGTCAGGCTCATCGTGGCATCGGTAAACAAAAGTTTTTTTCGGTTTTTGTTTACTAATGAATTCAGAAACTTTTTTATTTGCCAATAGCATAAATTCTTCAATAAGCTTATTGGCATCTCTTGAAGTTTTAAAAAATACACCTTCTGGATTGTTCTCCTCATTCAAATTGAATTTCACTTCAATTTTATCAAAAGATATTGAACCCTGTTGCATTCGTTTTACGCGCATTTTTTTAGCTAACTCATCCAGCTTCAAAACCGCTTCTTTGATAGGTTCTTCTACTTGGTAAGTTTTTCCGCTAAGCGAAACACTGGCATCAATTTCATTGCCTTCTGTTTCTATGATAAATTGTGCTTCTTCATAAGCAAAGCGCGCATCAGAATAAGTGACCGTTCTTCCAAACCATTCATTGACTACTTTGGCCTTAGGGGTAATTTCAAAAACGGCAGAAAAAGTGTATTTTTCTTCGTTAGGACGTAAAGAACAAGCCTGATTTGAAAGTACTTCAGGAAGCATAGGCACTACACGGTCAACCAAATAAATGGAAGTGGCTCTGTTGTAGGCTTCTTCATCTAAAATGCTACCCGGTTGAATGTAATAAGAAACATCAGCAATGTGAATTCCTACTTCATAATTTCCATTTTCTAAAAATTGAAAACTTAGAGCATCATCAAAATCTTTAGCATCTGCAGGGTCTATGGTGAAGGTAAGTACATCCCGCATATCTCTTCGCTTTTTAATTTCTGAAGCTTGGATAGAAGTATCTATTTGATTGGCAAATTCTTCTACTTCTTTTGGGAATTTTTCAGGTAAGCCGTACTGCGCTAAAATAGCATGCATTTCGGTTTGATGCTCGCCCGGTTGACCTAGGACTTCAATAATTTTTCCCCGAGGTGAATCGTCGTTCTTGTTCCAAGAAGTCATCTCTGCCACTACCATTTCACCGTGTTTAGCGCCATTAATGTGCTCGGGAGCAATAAAAATATCGGTGTACATCTTTGGGTTTTGCATGACTACAAATCCAAAGTTTTTTTGTTGGTCCAGCACTCCTACAAAACGATTGGTATGTCTTTCTACTACCTCAATAACTTCACCTTCAGAGCTTGAACGTTGTCTGCTTTTAAATACATAAACTTGAACTTTATCTCTATTTAATGCCCCATTTAGGTTGGTATTAGCCACATGAATATCGTTTTCTAACCCTTCAACAATAACGTAAGCATCACCTTTTGAGGTCATGTCTATTGTACCTTCATAAAAGTCTGAAGATCCATTAAATTGAAATTTACCTCTTGAAGTTTCTTTCAATTTTCCTTTTGCTGCTTGTTGAGCTAAAGTTCTAATAATTCGATTTCTACTTTTAGCATCGTCTACATTTAATCGAGAGGCTATTTGCTTGTAATTGAAAGATTCCTTTTCGTTAGCTTTAAAAATGCGAAGTATTTTGTGGGTTAAATTTCCGCTTGAAGTTCCGTTATTTCGTTTTCTTCTGTTATTTCTTTTTTTACTCATATATGTTTTAAACTTTACAAAGGTAAGTATTTTAAACTACACCTGTCATTTTTTAAGAAAAGCAAGTGTTATCTAATCATTTACTAAAGTTTACGCAAAGCGAAAACATTCGACATAGTTACTGACTTGAAAATGTATTGAATGAATTGAATTTATAAGTAGATACGTTTAACCTGGGATTGATGAGTCATTTTTCCAATATTTTAAATAATATTTACTGAAGCAATACCTAAATATGGAGGAGAAATAAAGTAAAATGGTCTATTTCGCTCATTAAGCACATCTGTTTATTGCATAAATTTTTATCAGTTAGCTACTACTATTCTCTATAAAATTACATTGTAATTCAATATTCTTTCAGCGTTGACTTTGTTATCATAATTTGATTTAGCTTATTGATAATGAAAAAGTATACCTTTTTCAAAAAATTGATTTTTCCTAAAAAATGATCAAATTATGATCGATTAAAATGAAATAAATAATCTAATTGAAAATTATTAAGAATACGTTTTTTTTCAAAGTTAAATTAATATTATCAATCACTTAGGTGTAATTTGAATTAATGTTAAAGTTGAAAATTTAACTTTAAAAAGCTTGTATTTGTTAAATATTGATTAAATTCGCTAAAAGTATTGTTGATGTTTAAGCCCAAAACTATATTTCTTTTTTTCATCAGTATTTTGGTGGTAGGAGTCATTATGATTTACCTATACTTAAACTTTTTCTTGAATAAGAAGCCAGGTTTCGATTTATTTCAGCTTTTCATACATTAAATTTTATTTTTTAAACATTTATTTTACCATAATTTTAATCAATCAATTAAAAATCAGTTTTATTTTTGATAAAAAATCAAAGATGAATGATTTTGTTAAAATAGCTGTATTTACATACCCTCATGAATATACTGTATTAAAGCTTGTTTTAGAGAAAAATAACATTCGTTTTTTCTTTCAAAACGAAACAGTTATTGGTGTAATTCCATTTTATTCTAATGCATTAGGTGGTATTTTCTTAAAAGTTCATCCTAATGATGTAGAAATGGCTCAAGCTATACTTCAAGATTTTAACCCAGAAGATGAACATCTCAAAATTGTTTAAAATTCTCTTCATTTAGCAAGTTTATATTTTCTTAAAATAATTCCACGGTAATCTAATTCCTGAGCCAATAAATAAAAAGTATATTCGCAAATTGATTTAAAATTTAAACTAATGAGTGAAGAAATGAAAGCCTGTCCTGTCTGTAATTCACCTTATGGCTATTCGCTTAATCATCCTTGTATGCCTGTCCGGAGTGTAGTCATGAATGGAATCCTGAAGGTAAGAAGGAAGTTGTAGAAGATTCAATTAAAATTCTTGATGCAAATGGGAATGAACTATATGATGGCGATTCCGTAATTGTGATTAAAGACCTTCCTGTAAAAGGCGCTCCAAAGCCTGTAAAAGCAGGAACAAAAGTTAAAAACATACGTTTAACTGATGGCGACCATAATATTGATTGTAAAATTAAAGGTTTTGGCTCTATGGCTTTAAAATCTGAATTTGTGAAAAAATCATAGCTGCTTAGGACTTGTTATTTGACCAAACCTAGAGACTTATTATTTTTTTCATACCTTAACCACACTCCGAGTGTATAATCCTCTTTTTACAAGCGCACAAAGAATTTGCATAATTAATAAGAAGGAGGTAGTTTAAACATTTAATTTAAGGCTGAAGTATCTCGCCATACCTATTAAAATCTTGAAGTACCGCTTGAGCTTCTTTTACTTCTTCTGCATTTTTAGTATCAAATTCAAAAACCCCTGCATCATAAAAATACCGTCTTATAATTTCTTCTTCCAACAAGCGTTCTATGGCTATTCTTCGATCTTCAAAAGATTTTTCCTTATAGTTTGCAATGGCTTTTTCAATAGCTGAAATGTCTTGATCAAGAAGTTGTTTCAAATCTTCATTTTTGGCTGTTTTTAGTAAGTCTTGAAGGTGCTTTTCAGTTTCGGTAGTATATTCAAAATCAGAATTTTTTACATACTTCACAAATGACTTATAGTCTTTGTCTGTTAGTTTAAAATCATTTAAACCAGCAATCGAATGTTGATAATAATAATCAGTAGCAAAATTAAAAATCACATTTTGTTCTAATAGCGCTTTAGTTAATCCTTCAGTTTGGGCACTTTCAATTTCTATATCGGGCTGAATTCCACCCCCGTCAAAAACACTTCTTCCATTTCTAGTTTTAAATTCTTGGTACTGTTTTTCATCTTTTCTAATGGCTTCTCCATCTTGGTAATCAAGGGCTTGAATACACCTTCCGCTAGGGGTGTAATACCTTGAAATAGTGATTTTAGCAGAGGTTCCGTAGTTGAGGTTTTTGGGTCGTTGTACTAAGCCTTTACCAAAGCTTCGTGCTCCAATGACAATACCTCTGTCCAAATCCTGAATGCTTCCTGAAACAATTTCACTAGCAGAAGCACTGCGTTCATTGATTAATACGGTGATAGGTATTTGGTCATCTAGTGGTCGGTTTTGGGTTACATAGGTTTGGTTGTACTTTTCAATTGCCGAACGTGTAAATGTAATCAAAACATCCTTTGGAACAAATAAATTGGTCACATTTACAGCTTCGCCAAGCAGGCCACCTGGGTTATTTCGTAAGTCTAAAATTACACTTTCTGCTCCTTGTTCTTTAAGTTCTTTAAAAGCTTCTCCAACTTCTTTTGAAGCAGTTCTTGTAAATTGCGCTAAAGCAATGTAAGCGGTTTTGTCCTCTAAAAGCGTATGATAGGGGACCGCTTTTTGTTCTTCTGAAGCCCTTTCAACACTTATTTTTTTCTCTTCACCTTGACGAAGGAATTGAATATCAACGCTTGAGCCAGCAGCACCTTTAAGTAATTCTGAAGCATCCTGTTGAAAATCTGAAACTTGAATCCCATCAATATGCGTTAGTTGATCGCCAATTTTTAAGCCAGCTTCATCTGCTGGTCCGCCTTCTTCAATATTGGTAATAACCACTTGCTCTTGAATCAGCTTGAAATTAGCCCCGATACTTGACATTGAACCCGACTGCTGTATGCGTGCACTTTGTACATCTTGTTCGGAGTAAAATTGGGTGTAGGGATCCAAATCCTTCAGCATAGAAACAATTGCCGTGTTCATTAATTCTGCTGGATTAATTTCATCCACATAATTCATGTTGACTTCCTTATAAAGATTGGTAAATATTTCTATTTGTTTAGCGATTTCAAAAAAATCGGATCGATAAGAAAACCCAAAACTTCCAATGGCAATTACAAAAGCCAATACTAGTCCTAAAAACTTCTTTTTCATTAAACTATTATTTATACCTTAAAAAAGGTCTAATAACAAAAGTATCGAAAATTATTGTATGCCCACAACATGCGAGGTTCAAATAATTTATAAATGAATGTTAGGACTACTTTTTAGCCATACACACCTATTTTTTTGATAACAAGATGCTCAATAAATCTAAAAGCTAATGAATGAGGGAGAGATAAATATTATGAAAAACACAAAATTAATATTGATGAAGTTTGTAATTTTGCTTCATGCAAGGAAATCAACTCAACAAAAAATCGCTTTTATTTTTATCCATTTTCACGCTTTTTGGATTTAGCTTTATTGCCTATATCATTTTAGGTTTCAGCGATACTTACGATTATAGTGATATATTTAAGGTGGATCAAGCTGTTGTAAGCATACTTTACGGAGTTTTAGCTGGACTGCTAACAGGTTTTTTAGGATTGAGTATTTTAAAAGACCCTATTTTTGATGAAGTTAATCGCTTTTTCGGAAAATTATTTAAGGATTTGGACTTAAGCTGGGCAGATGTGCTTTTTTATTCCTTTTGTGCTGGTGTTGGAGAAGAGATTTTATTTCGTGGTGCACTTCAGCCTTTTTTAGGAATCTGGCCTACCGCTATCGTTTTTGTTTTACTGCATGGGTATATTACGCCTAAGAATCTACCTAGAAGTTTGTACGGTGTTTACCTTATTTTTGTAGCTGCTGGATTTGGTTACCTCATGGAGTTTTTTGGAATTTACGCTGCAATGATGGCACATTTCTTATATGATGTCATCATGTTTGGCTTCTTAAAGAAAAAAAATGAAAAATTAGATGGTGAAGTTGAGTCTTAGTTAATTGAGCTACAATTATTATTCCTAAAACTTTTCTACAATATCAATAAAATTTTAAAATAAGAGCAATTAAATATTCTAAAACTATTCAAGTGCAAAATTTGCATATAGACACCCTTAATCATGTAAATAACCTTACGTATATGGAATGGGTGATGCAAATTGCAGAGGAACACTGGAAAAAAATTGCCTACGCCAATATTATCAGTTCCTACGCCTGGGTGGTACTTGAGCACCATATGTATTATAAAAGACCTGCCTTCTTAGGTGAAGAACTTGAAGTAAGTACTTGGATTGTTGATTACAGTAAATTTAAATCGCTTAGAGCAGTTGAATTTATTAGAAAATCTGACCAAAAACAAATTGGGTATTCAGAAACCAATTGGTGCTTTATTGATCAAGAAAAGCAGAAGCCAGCACGAATTTTTGAAGATGTTGTTAGTCCATTTTTTGAAAACGAATAAAACTTAATTTTAAACCGATGAAGATTTTACACCTTGACCCTAACCATGAAATTCTAATCCAGGGACTAGAAAAACTAGGTTTTCAAAATGATGAAGATTGCATTTCTTCAAAAGCCGAAATACTTAAAAAAATTCATCAGTATGATGGTATAATAATTAGAAGTCGATTTCCAATTGATGCCGAATTTCTTCAACAGGCTACAAATCTTAAGTTTATTGGTCGTGTGGGTGCAGGTTTAGAAAATATTGATGAAGTTGAAGCCGAAAAGAGAGGTATCAAATTATACAATGCCCCCGAAGGAAATAGAAATGCGGTAGGCGAGCATGCGTTAGGGATGTTGCTTTCATTAATGAATAAATTACGAACAGCTCACGATGAAGTAACACAAGGAATTTGGAAGAGAGAAGAAAACCGAGGAGTAGAAATTGAAGGAAAATGTATAGGTATTATTGGCTACGGAAATATGGGAAAAGCTTTTGCCAAAAAACTATTAGGTTTTGATTGCGAAGTGATTTTTTACGATATTAAAAATTTACCCACAAATGAATATGCCAAGGCCGTTAGTCTAAAGGAGCTTCAACAAAAAGCTGATATACTTAGTTTACATACGCCATTAACTAGCAGCACTATTAATTTAATTGACCAGCAAATGATTGAAGCTTTTGCCAAACCATTTTGGTTGATTAATACCGCTAGGGGAAAATCGGTTGTTACCAAAGACTTGGTAGCGGGGCTAAAATCTGGGAAAATCTTAGGCGCTGGATTAGATGTTTTAGAATACGAAAAATCTTCTTTTGAAAGTTTATTTGAAGGCGAAATCCCTCCCGAATTCAATTATTTAATTCGAGCTAAAAATGTGCTATTATCTCCTCATATTGGTGGCTGGACAGTTGAAAGTAAACAGAAATTAGCCCAAACTATAGTTGATAAAATTACAAGAGATTTTGGCTAATTAACTTAGAAATTATAGCCAAGATTTACTCTTGGAAATATAGGGAAAAACCCACTATTTCCTTTACCGTCAAAGATAAAAAGAGAACCTACATCAAATAAAAAATGAATTTCCTTAGCTTGAATTCAGTAGTCATTCTCAAACATAACAGTAGGTGTAATTATTATTTATAACTTTGGTTAGTAATTAATACATTAATAAAAATGAAAAATAAATATGTTGATTTTATAACTGATGAACATTTATTGAAATGCATAGAAACTCTTTATGCTTCTTACGTTAAGGCAAAAGCTAAAATCACTAAGAAAAAAATTTTACAACAATAAAATTGACACCATTAAACTTACATTCGATTCTAAATTCAATAAAATTGATGAAGAAAGTATCATTGAAACTGAAATCTTACGCCAAATAGATAAATCAATAAACAATTCCATTGGTACATTTCACGAACAAGTGCTTGGTGGAATTAAAGGTTATGAATTGGGTAATTTGAGTGGTTTTGACATCAAAGCAAAAGACAACACGCTATTTGCCGATATAAAAAACAAACACAATACTATGAATAGTAGTTCTGCAGAAGCACTCTTTCAAAAGTTAGCAAGATATGCAGATGATTACAAAAAGGCGAAATGTTATTGGGTACAAATTTTAGCAAAAGGAAGTTTTAATGAACATTGGGCGGGAGACATCAATGGTAAAGAATACAGTCACAGTAGAGTTTTTAAAATTTCAGGCGATCAATTTTATGGGCTTCTATCAGGTAATGAAAATGCACTATATAATTTATACAAAGCCTTGCCGTTAGCAATCAATGATTTTTTAAAAACGGTAGAAAAAAATCAAACCAATGGACAAAACTCAGCTCTTGCAGAAATTAAAAAGCAAACCGAAACATCTCAACGCTCCATATTAGACCAAATAACCTTTGAGAATTACAGTTATTACCTCGGATTTGAAAAACTATAGTGTTCGTTCAAAAACTTAACCACAGAAAAACCGATTTCTTGACCTAGGTTCACAGGTACAGCGTTTCCAATTTGCTTGTATTGTTGCGCTATTGAACCTGAAAACTCCCAATTGTCAGGAAACGTTTGAATTCTTGCATACTCACGCACAGTAAATGGACGAGTTTCATCAGGATGACATCTTTCAGTTTGTTTTTGAGCAGGACTGCATGTAAGCGTAAGAGAGGGCTCATCCCATCCTATTCTACGAGCCATTCCTGTTTTACCACCACCAAGGTAAAAACTCTTACCCATATATTCTTTTTGCAATTCAATTGGTAAATCACGCCAATATCCTTTAGGAGGGATTAAGTCAAGAACTTTCTTTTTGTAATCAGGATATTTTGCTCCTTCAGATTTAGGAACATTACAATCATAAAGCTCACCTTTCTTAAGTGCATCAACTAAATTGTATATTTTTCTATGAGGTTTTGGATATTCAAAGTTAACATCAATATCTTTTCTAACACCAACCAAAATTAATCGCTCTCTTTTTTGTGGAACTCTGTAATTTATAGCCTTTAATACTTTTACAGGAACAACATTATAACCAATCTCATCAAGAATAGATATCATTCCTTGAAGTGTTTTTCCTTTTTCATGACTTAATAAACCTCTAACATTTTCACCGATACAAATGGCAGGACTAACTTCTTGAACTACTCTTGCAAACTCGTAGAAAAGTGTACCTCTTGCATCTTTTAAGCCTAACTTTTTACCAGCATAGCTAAAAGCTTGACAAGGAAATCCGCCAGTTACTACGTCAACTTTATTTCTGTATTTTGTAAAATCAAAATTTTTAATGTCACCTTCTAGAACATTCCAATGAGGTCTATTATTTCTTAGTGTTTCACAGGCCCATTTATCAATCTCATTAAGTGCAACGCATTTTAAACCAGCTTTTTCCAAGCCTATTGCTAACCCGCCTGCACCTGCAAATAATTCTAATACAGCATATTCATTTTCAGGTTCAACATAATTTGAAATATTATCTTCAATAACTTCATCAAAAAGACTACCCAATAATGTCTGAACATCTGACTTCCTATAGACTCTATAATTGGAAACAGGTTCTCTAACGGCATTAAGAATACCTTCTTTATCCCATCTTCGTAAAGTTTCTTTACTCTTACCTACAATTTCTGATGTTTCTGCTAATGTTAAAAAGTCTTTAATATAACCAAATTATCAAACCTTATGCAATGGTTACAAATATAGAGAGATTTTTTGAAAATAGAACAAAAGAATAATAATTTACGCTTGATAAAATAACAAAAGATTTTGGCTAATTAACTTAAAAATTATAACCTAGATTTACTCTTAATAACATAGGAAAAAAACCACTATTTCCTTTTCCATCAAATACAAAAAGAGGACCTACATCAAATAAAAAATGAATACGGTTATAGCTACGCTGAATACCCCAAGAAGGTATGAGGTAAAACTGATAATCATTTTTTCGTGTAATATTACCAGCAAAAGGACTTCCAAGAGCCATACTTCTAATAGATATGAAGTTACCAGAATTATAGCTCAAGTTTTTTCCTTCTTTTAATCGTTTGTTTAAATTGTAAAAAAACTTTTGATTTACATTGATAAAGGGCTCTATAGAATAAACAAAACCAAATTCTCCGTTATGAGATTCATCATTCATAGTTGGGTACAACCAAGAATTTGTCACTCCAGCAGATAAGCTTAAACTGGAATATTTTCCTGTTTTAAGTTCTACACCAAACCCTGGACTAAGTAGGTTTATTCGGACTATTTTATCTTCTAAAAGGCTAGTTTTATTTGCTTCAATTTCTTGTGCTTCAACACAAATGCTACTAATAAGAAAAATGCAGCAGATGGTTTTTAAAATACTATTCATGAGTTTAGTCTTGAGTTTTGATTAAACCGATTTCAAATAAATCATCAAATGAATCTTCATAAGAAAGTATAATTTCGTTTTCACTTAGAAAATCTACCGTATATTCAATTCCTACATCATCTCCCGGCTCGGTACTTAAGTAAGAATTTTCAGACTGTACCAACCAAAAGCTTTCAAAATTATAAATAATAATAAATCCAGGAAGAAATTCGATTTTTATTTAAAAAAATCAATTACTTTTATGTTATGTCTTTAATTCGAAATAAAATAATACTCGCTCTATTTTTGCTCTTTAGCTTAGCTTTATTTTCACAAGAAACTGCTTCTTTTCAATTGCCTTATGTTGAAGGAATGAAAATTGATTTAAATTTAGAAGAGTGTTTTACCATTAAAATTACTGCTGATAAAGCTATAGACTATATTGAAGTTAAAAGTAAATCGGAAGGTGTTTATGAAAATCAAATGCGCTTAGATTACGAGCAAAACCACGAAAAACTCCGCCTATTTACCACTTTTCCTAAACTATTAAGTAGTGGCTTTGACAAATTGAGCTCACATAAAGTCTTGGTTTTTGAAGTTGAAATAAAAGTTCCTGAAAACACCCAATTATACCTAGAGTCTAATGTTGGTTTTGTAGAAGTAAGCGGCAAGTTTTATTCGTTTACAGCCGATTTAAAATATGGTGACATTGATTTAAAACCATTCACAGGTAAAGCTAAAATTTCTACTTACCGAGGTCATATTAATTTAAGTACCCAAGATGCAAAAGTAGAAGCTACATCAAGAAAAGGAGATGTTGAAGTAGATGATTTTTATTATCCTAAAAATTTAATTCAACTCCAATCTATTGAAGGTGATATTAAAGTGGTAAGTTTCAATTAAATATTTTACTTTTGCCAATCATTCAAAAATTATGAGCTTAAAAAAAGCAAGTTTACTCATTGTCTTGATTTTACTAATTGATCAAATTTCTAAAATTTATATCAAAACCAACTTCATGTTAGGAGAAAAAGTAGAAGTCTTTAGTTGGTTTCGTATTTTATTTGTAGAAAATGAAGGCATGGCCTGGGGCGCCAAAATCCCTGGTTCTTACGGTAAAATTATTCTAACTACTTTTCGCCTTTTTGCCATTGTGGGTATTGGCTATTGGTTGTGGAAAAGTATTCAAGAAAAGGCGCCTAAAGTACTTATTTTAAGTGTAAGTCTAATCTTTGCTGGAGCTTTAGGTAATATACTAGATTCTGTATTTTACGGAGTTATTTTTGATCATAGCATAGGGCAAGTAGCTAGTTTATTTGCGGAAGATAATTATGGCCAGTGGCTTAAAGGGAATGTTGTTGATATGTTATACTTCCCTCTTTACGATGGCATTTTACCCGAATGGATGCCCATTTGGGGAGGCGAGCGTTTTGTCTTTTTTGAACCTGTGTTTAATATTGCCGATTCTGCTATAAGCGTTGGTTTTGCTTTACTAATTCTGTTTAATAAAAAAGCTTTTCCAAAGGAAGAAGATAATAAAAAGCAAGTTACTAAGGAAAAATAACACTAAACTTTTTATTGGGCTGTTGAATACTTTTTAAAAAAAAAGAACAGATTGTTCCATTTTTACTTACTTCATCACGCTGAACCACATTTCCAATTAAAGGAAAATTTTCTTTACGCATTTCATCATAAAAAGTAGCGTGGTAGCTAAAAGGTGTTCCGCTACTACCGTGGTCTATATAATAAATTACCTCCTTTACATTTTCAAAGTTTTTCGATTTAAAATAATAGGCAGTTAACATTCGGTGTTCTTTAATCAAATTCTCTTTTTTAAAAAACTTTAGTTTGATTTTACTGGTTGGAAGGTGGTCTAAGTCGTTCAGGTTATCAATCCCCTCAACTACAAGTTCTACGTTAGAGGCAGCATTAAAATTAGCTAAAGGATAATTTTCGTGATGTATCACCTTATTTTGATTGATAAAATATAAAATAATTGCTTGATCATTAAACGACTTCAAATTATAAGCTATGTATTGGCTTTGATCATAAAAATTTTGATAAATAACAGCATACTTGTTTTGGTGATCCTCACTTGAACAATTTTCATTTTCATAATACAAAAGCTGATGAACCTCAAAACTGGTTTTTGATTGCTGAGAAAAAAGCAATGAAGTTCCTAAAAGAAGAGTGAATATTAGAGAAAAAAAGTTTTTCATAGTTTTTTATTAGATTTAAAATTATGCCTTAAAAATACAAAAAGAGGATCTAAATTTAATCAATTTGTATATTTTTACTGAAAAAGTAAGAAATTTATAAACTATGAAAAATTATATACTATTAGGTTTGAGCGTTTCCCTTTTTATAGGGTGCTCCACCGAAGATTCAAAAAAAGAAGCCATGACCTATCCAGAAACACGAATGGATGAAACAGCCGACACTTATTTTGACCGCGAGATCAATGATCCTTATCGCTGGTTAGAAGACGACCGAAGCGAAGAAACTGAAGCTTGGGTGAAAGCTCAAAATGAAGTTACCTTTGGTTACCTGAAGCAAATTCCTTATCGAAAAAGCATAGAAGAAAGACTGACCGAAATATGGAATTATGAGAAAATCGGGGCTCCATTTGTTCGAGGTGATTACACCTATTTCTACAAAAATGACGGATTGCAAAATCAATCCGTGATGTACCGTTACAAAACTGGTGAAGACCCTGAAAATGCCGAAGTTTTCTTAGATCCTAATCAATTTAGCGAAGGAGGAACTACTTCATTAGCAGGGGCAAATTTTACCGAAGATGGAAAAATTTTAGCTTATTCCATTTCTGAAGGTGGAAGCGATTGGCGAAAAATCATTCTCCTGAATACTGAAACTAAAGAGCAAATTGAAGATACACTTGTGGATGTCAAATTTAGCGGAGTTTCTTGGTATAAAAACGAAGGATTTTACTACTCGAGCTATGACAAACCTGAGGGAAGTGAGCTTTCAGCAAAAACTGATCAACATAAATTGTACTACCACAAACTAGGAACTCCTCAAGCAGAAGATCAAGTCATTTTTGG
>PXFS01000141.1 GCA_003564185.1 Flavobacteriaceae bacterium | reverse complement strand
AACTAGTTAATATCAATAGTTCAATAACTTTTCTATGGCTTCATCCAATCTTGATTTTGCTAAAAATTGCTCTTCAAGTTGACCAGCAAAAGGTATTGGTGTAGGTAAACTTGAAACCCGCTGAATTGGTCCATCTAGGTATTCAAAGCAGTTTTCGGTAATTAAAGCTGAAAGATCTGAGGCTATTCCACCAAAACTAGTATCTTCTTGAAGAAGGATAACTTTTCCTGTACGTTTAACCGAAGCAAAAACAGCATCTTCATCTAATGGGCATAAACTTCTTAAATCAATAATGTCTAAACTCACCTCTGGATTTTTTTCAGCGTAAGCTAAAGCCCAATGCACTCCTGCTCCAAAAGTAATGATACTCAATTGATTTCCTTCTTTTAAATGATTAGCTTTTCCTAAAGGAACAGAAAAATAATTTTCAGGAACTTCTTCTCTTACACTTCGGTATAAAGCTTTGTGTTCAAAGAATAGTACGGGGTTAGGATCATTAATAGAGCTGATCAACAAACCTTTAGCATCAGATGGAAAAGCGGGATAAACCACTTTTAATCCAGGTGTTTTGGTGAACCAAGCTTCGTTGGTCTGCGAGTGAAATGGTCCAGCTCCTACGCCTGCTCCACAAGGCATTCTTACTACCACATCTGCATGTTGATTCCAGCGGTAATGAACTTTTGCTAAGTAATTTACAATTGGATTAAAACCAGAGGTTACAAAATCACCAAACTGCATTTCCATAACGGCTTTCATTCCATTAATAGACAAGCCCATTCCGGCCGATACGATAGCAGATTCACATATAGGTGTGTTTCTCACACGCTCCTTTCCAAATTGTCCAACAAATCCTTCCGTGATTTTAAAAACTCCCCCATATTCTGCCACATCTTGACCCATAATCACTAGGTTTTCATGTGTTTCCATGGCTTGTCTGAGTCCATCAGAGATGGCATCTACTAATCGTTTTTCAGCAGTTTTCGAGGAAGGCTCAATTACTTCATGGGTATAGGCTCGATAAACGTCGTTTAGCTCTGTTTCTAAATCAGCTTCTATTGGAGGCTCATCAAAAGCCAATTGAAGATTTTCATCAATTTCAGCTTTGATTTCTTTCTCTATTTGATCGATTTCATCTGCTGAAATCAACTTTTCCTTTAAAAGAAAATCTTGAAAATTTGCAATCGGATCTTTCTCTTCCCAGTATTGCATCAAATCATCGGGCACATATTTAGTTCCACTAGCTTCTTCGTGCCCTCTTCGTCTAAAGGTTTTAAATTCCAATAAAATTGGGCGAGGATTTGCACGGACGGACTGGGCTATCTCATTGACTTTTTCGTACACTTCCACAATATTATTTCCACCAATAATATGCGCTTCCATTCCATAGCCCTTTCCACGGTCGGCAATATGTTCACAATTGTATTGTTCTGAAGTAGGTGTAGATAGTCCGTAAGCATTATTTTCTACACAAAACAGTACAGGTAGATTCCAAACCGAAGCCACATTTAATGCCTCATGGAAATCGCCTTCACTTGTTGCTCCTTCACCAGTAAAGACTGCTGTAAGTTTCTTTTCATTTCGCAATTGATGCGCTAAGGCAATACCATCAGCAACGCCAAGCTGAGGGCCTAAATGCGAAATCATGCCCACAATTTTAAATTCTTGGGTGCCAAAATGAAAACTTCGGTCCCTCCCTTTGGTAAAACCATTGGCTTTTCCTTGCCACTGTGAAAAGAGACGGTTTAAGGGTACATTTCGTGTAGTAAAAACTCCCAGGTTTCTGTGCATTGGGAGAATGTATTCATCTTTATGAAGAGCTGATGTCACTCCTACAGCTATAGCCTCTTGGCCAATACCTGAAAACCATTTGGAGATTTTTCCTTGACGAAGGAGAACTAGCATTTTATTTTCGATTAAGCGCGGCTTAAGTAGTTTTTTGAAAAGCGATTGATAAGTATCTTGGTTCAGTTGATCTGATTTAAAATCCATTCATTAATTTCTTAAAATTGAATTCTCAAATTTAATTGAATTTATTGACACCTCCAGAAAAAAAACAAGTATTTCTTAAGCATTTGATAGTCTGTATTGAAACTTTGCTAGATTTCTAAGCCGTCTCAATTGAAAAAAAGTAGTTCTACTATTTTTTATACCATTGATCAAATGAAGTTACCGAAATAGAAATATTTCAAATGAATAACTAAAAAAGCCGTTTCATTGCTGAAACGGCTTTATAATTAATTTAAATTCTATGAATTACTTTACTTCTTCAAAATCTACATCTTCAACGTCGTCGTTACCTCCTTCGCTATTTTGATTTTGATCTGCTCCAGGCTGTCCTTGAGCACCACCTTGCTGAGCTTCAGCTTGCGCTTTGTACATTTCTTCAGAAACTTTCTTCCATTCTTCGTTAAGCTTTTCTAAAGCAGGAGTTACTTGTTCTACTTCTCCTGTTGCATGTGCTTTCTTTAATTCTTCAAGCGCATCTTCAATAGGCTTTTTCTTATCGTCTGAAAGTTTATCTCCAAATTCTTTCAATTGACTTTCAGTTTGGAAAATCATGGCATCTGCTTCATTCAGCTTATCAACTTTTTCTTTCGCTTTCTTATCGGCTTCAGCATTGGCTTTCGCTTCATTTTTCATTTTTTCGATTTCCTCTTCAGTCAAACCAGAAGAAGCTTCGATTCGGATGTCTTGCGACTTATTAGTAGCTTTATCAGTAGCACTAACTTTAATGATTCCGTTAGCGTCAATATCAAAAGTTACTTCAATCTGAGGTACTCCTCTTTTTGCTGGTGGGATACCGTCTAAGTGAAAACGACCTATGGTTTTGTTATCGGTAGCCATAGAACGCTCCCCTTGTAGCACATGGATTTCAACGCTTGGTTGATTGTCTTGCGCTGTAGAAAATACTTGTGATTTCTTTGTTGGAATGGTGGTATTAGCTTCAATTAGCTTTGTCATTACACCTCCCATAGTTTCAATACCTAATGAAAGTGGAGTAACGTCTAACAACAATACATCCTTAACATCACCTGTTAAAACACCTCCTTGAATGGCCGCTCCAATGGCTACAACTTCATCAGGGTTCACCCCTTTAGATGGCGACTTACCAAAGAAATCTTCTACTGCTTTCTGCACAGCTGGGATTCTTGTTGAACCACCAACTAAAATTACCTCATCAATATCGCTTTTTGATAAATCAGCTGCTTTCAATGCCTTTTCACATGGCACGATAGTTCTTCTCACTAAATCTGCAATTAATTGCTCAAATTTAGATCTTGAAAGTGTTCTTACCAAGTGCTTAGGCCCTGAAGAAGTAGCTGTAACGTAAGGTAAGTTGATTTCAGTAGAGCTTGAAGATGACAATTCAATTTTGGCTTTTTCAGCGGCTTCTTTCAAACGCTGAAGTGCCATAGCATCTTTTCTTAAATCGATGTCCTCGTCTTTAATAAATTCTTCTGCTAACCAATCAATCACTGCTTCATCTACATCATCACCACCTAAGTGCGTATCTCCATCGGTTGCTAGTACTTCAAAAACTCCGTCTCCTAATTCTAAGATAGAAACGTCATGTGTACCTCCACCAAAGTCAAAAACAACAATTTTTTGATCTTTATCTTTCTTATCTAATCCATAAGCTAATGAAGCTGCAGTTGGTTCGTTGATAATTCTTCTCACTTTCAACCCTGCAATTTCTCCTGCCTCTTTAGTAGCTTGACGCTGCGAATCGTTAAAATAAGCAGGCACAGTAATTACTGCTTCAGAAACGTCTTGACCCAAATAGTCTTCTGCTGTTTTCTTCATTTTCTGGAGAATCATTGCAGAAAGCTCTTGCGGTGTATATAAACGGTCATCAATTTTTACTCGTGGAGTATCGTTTTCTCCTTTTTCAATTTTGTAAGCAGAACGATCAATCTCTCTTGAAGATTCTGAGTATTTATTACCCATAAATCTTTTAATCGAAGCAATTGTTTTTTCTGGGTTAGTGACCGCTTGTCTTTTTGCAGGATCTCCAACCTTAATTTCACCACCTTCAACAAAAGCTATTACAGATGGCGTTGTTCTTTTTCCTTCTGAGTTAGGAATTACAGTTGGCTCATTTCCTTCCATTACAGAAACACATGAGTTGGTAGTTCCTAAATCAATTCCTATAATCTTACTCATAATTATTATTTTCTAGTGTTAGATTTAATTCAAATTCAACTAGTAATTGTCAATCTTTATGCCATTCAAAAACAAATGACAGGATGTCAGTTTTAAAAAAATTTTCTCCTCTAATGCTTGTCATTTTACCTAGACCTAAGTTTTACATTAAAAACTAGGCTTTAATTTATATTTTAAAGAGGAATGATAATATAACAAAAACCAGCTTATTTTTTTATTGATTTTTAATTTGAAACATCGTTTTTTTCTGTAATATTTGCAACTATTCAAAAGGACGAAAGTAGATGTTCTGAGTTTCTATTGTTCAAAGTTTAAATTTAAGTATCAATATGAGCCTAACTGATAAAAAAATAGAATGTATTAGCGTATTTGATATGCTTAAAATAGGCGTAGGTCCTTCTAGCTCTCATACTTTAGGGCCTTGGCGAGCCTCGCAACGATGGATTGAAGAGTTAAAGCAAGATAAAGTATTTGATCAAGTAGAAAAAATTCAAATTCATCTTTATGGTTCTCTGTCCTTAACTGGCATTGGTCATGCAACCGACATTGCTTCTGTTTTAGGGCTTTGTGGTCATGATCCAGTGACCATGGATACGGCCACCATTAATGATGAAATTGATTACATTAAGGCTACCTCCCAGCTTCATTTCAACAAGGAAGTCTACCTCAATTTTAATTACGAAAACGATATTGTATTTGAAAAAGAGTTCTTGGATTTTCATCCTAATGGAATGAAATACATCGCACAACTTAAAAATGGAAGTGTTATTGATTCTTATTTTTATTCTATTGGAGGTGGTTTTGTAGTCAAAGAAGACCGTGATAATGCTAAGCAAAATTTAAAGGAATTGAAATCCTTCCCCTTCCCCATTCAATCTGGCGCAGAACTAATAGAACATTGCAACAGAGAAAACAAAAGTATATCTGAACTGGTTTTAGAAAACGAGAAATCTTTACGAAGCCTTGAAGAAATTGAAAGTGGGCTAGCCGAAATTTGGCAAGTCATGTTAGCTTCCATGTACGAGGGCTGCCATACCGAAGGAAAATTACCAGGAGGGCTAAATGTAAAAAGAAGAGCAACCTCCAGCAATAAAAAATTGCTTGGAGAAAAATTTGACACTTATTCTACGCCGGAGGAATGGCTAGCAAGCATCCGTACCACCGAAGTAAAATTTAGACAAATCTTACAGTGGGTGAGCTGTTTTGCTATTGCTGTTAATGAGACCAATGCTTCATTGGGGCGAGTAGTTACCTCACCAACCAATGGGAGCTCGGGCACCTTGCCTGCGGTAATGATGTATTATATGACCATTGAAAATCATCAAGCCACTGTTAAAGACTTAATTCAATTTATGTTGGTGGCGGGAGAAATTGGCTCTTTATTCAAAAAAGGGGCTACTATTTCAGCAGCTATGGGAGGTTGTCAAGCTGAAATTGGAGTTTCTTCAGCCATGGCTGCAGGTGCCTTATGTGAATTGATGGGAGGAACGCCAGAGCAAGTGCTAATGGCTAGTGAGATTGCTATGGAGCATCATTTAGGCCTAACTTGCGATCCCATAGCTGGGTTAGTTCAAATTCCCTGTATAGAGCGAAATGCCATGGGAGCAATTAAAGCCATTAATGCCGCTGAAATTGCTATTGAAAGCGATGCTTCAGAAGCTAAAGTCCCCCTTGATAAAGTGATTAAAACCATGTGGGAAACGGCACAAGACATGAGCAAACGCTATAAAGAAACTTCTGAAGGTGGATTGGCGGTGCAAGTGAATATGAGTGATTGTTAGCAGGTTCCTCAAAATAAATAGTAACAAACTTCATAAATTATCAAGAATTTTGGAATTTTGTATGAGTATTGAAAAAACTAATTGGAGTCTAAAAAAGTGGTATAACAATTGATTTAATTATTAAACCAATACCAATTGTAAAATCATGAATAGAGCACAAGTCATATTGTTATTTCTGTTTTTTACGTCTTCCGTTTTTAGTCAGAAAATTTTTAGTGTTGACTACGAATCTAGAGCAGATGTGAAAGTGTTTGTAGTAGATTATGAGTCGAGGGCTGATTTACTGGTGTTTAAAGAAGATTATGAGAGTCGAGCAAAGGGAAATCAAGGGCGATGGTTTTTTGTGGAATATGCATCTAGAGCGGATAAAAAAATATTTTTTGTAGATTACGAGTCGCGTGCCGATTTAAAAATTTTCTTTGTCGATTATCAATCTAGGGCAGGTTGGCGAAACAAAGAGAAAAAACATTTACTGTATTAAATTAGATGAAGCAACAAGAATATAGTTTTCAAAGTCCCAAGGAAGAATTTTACAACACGCTTACTCATGCCATTGGAGCTGTTTTAGCACTTATAGGAACATTGCTTTTAGTGTTTCGGTTAGATGAAAACCAATCCCTTTTTGAAGTAGTAAGCATTGGCTTATACACCTTAAGTTTAGTAATTCTTTTTTCGGCCTCTACCATCTATCATTGGGAAAAAGACCCAAAAACCAAAAAGCTTTTTCGCATTTTTGATCACATTAGTATTTATTTATTAATAGCAGGAACTTATAGCCCAGTAGTTATTTTTAAGCTTATTGATGGCAATGGATTGTTGATCTTTTACACCGTTTGGGGAATGGCCTTATTGGGTGCTTTTTTAAAACTATTTTTTACTGGAAAATTTGAAAAAATATCGCTACTGCTCTACCTGATCATGGGTTGGCTCATTGTAATTGATTTTCAAAATCTGATAGAACAACTCGATACTTGGCAACTTATTTGGCTAAGCTTAGGTGGGTTTTTCTATAGTTTTGGTATCGTCTTTTACGTTTGGAATAAACTCCTCTATAACCACGTTATTTGGCATATATGTGTCCTTTTCGCTGCTGGTTTTCACTACTATCTAGTTTACAGCTTAATCGGTTGATTTGAGAACTTGCCAATCTTATTAATATTTCAAATCAATTTTGACATCTTTATAAAATAGTTACTTCAATACGTTTATTATCAATTTGTTAAAATAAATTAACCATAACCTATAATTTTTTAATATTTTTTTCTAAATTTGATTAAATTAAATTAGTTTTTTGATGAAAAGATTTTACATTTTATTAGTAGCATTAATTGCCTTTTATGCTTGCCAATCCGACAAAAAATCGGTTACTAAAACAAAGGCAGCACAGATTGAAGAAATTGAATTAGAAGACGCTGACTTAATGGCTTATGTACAGGGAGAATACCAAGGAGAGCTTCCTTGTGAAGACTGCAAGAGTCTACATTTTAAAGTTTACATTGGTGATCATAACTACAATTTAAAATACGCTAAAGAAGGAGGAGACCAAAAGACTTACCATGAAGAAGGCAGATTTTTTATAGAAAATGGAGTATTAGAATTGCAGTCAGAAGAAAATGAATGGCGTTTTAAGGTTGGTGATGGAAAACTCTACATGTTGAATTTTGAAAACCGAATACTTGAAGATGCCGAAGTAGAAAAGTACGTGATCAAAAAATATTAAGTTTTGCGCAGATCAACCTTTATCAAAGACTGGGAACATACAAGGAAAAAGGGCCGTTGGTCTTTTTCCTTGTACCACGGTTTTGGATTTGGATTGATTGTCTTTCTCTTTATTTGTATAGTCAATTACTATTTGTCAGGAGAAATTAAGTCTAGCTTTTTTAGTTTAGCCTGTTTATTGACTTTTTTGGCTTCTGGCATAGGAGGAATCTTGTTTTATTTTTT
>PXFS01000069.1 GCA_003564185.1 Flavobacteriaceae bacterium | reverse complement strand
TTAAGCTTTAGTATTCATAAAAACACACAAGCTTTGAATCCTGCGCAGTGGATTTATCAAATGGATTAAGCTTGCTTAAAAAATTTATATTGGTAATTTCATGAATACACCCAAACTTGTAGAAATAAAAAAAGCCCTTCAATATGCAAACCGAGAAGAGCTTATAGAAATGACCATCAAATTAGCTCAACATAAAGTTGAAAATAAAGAGTTATTGCATTATTTACTTTTTGATGCGCATAACGAAGAGGTATTTGTTGATGAAGTAAAGCAGTACCTAACAAAAGAGTTTGAGGTGGTAAACACTAAAAACTACTATTGGATGCGAAAATCGATTAGAAAATTATTGAAGGAAATGAAAAAATACATTCGATTTTCAAAAGTAAAGTCTACTGAAATTGAACTTCATCTTCATTTTTTAGCTCTTATGCTTCAGTTGAAGCCAAGTATTCTCAAAGATAAACGGCTTCGAGGCCTCTACGAAAGAAATTTAGCTTTTGTAGATAAAAAAATTAGTGGTGTACACGAAGACTTACAATTCGACTACCAACAGGCTAGAGAGGATTTAGAATAAAAGTAAAGCATAAAATTAATCAATTAAAAATTAATTTCATTTTATGCAGTAGCCTAACCAATCACTTTTGTTATTTTTGCCTATTAAAATAAAATTGATTTTCATAAGTTAATAAGGTAAGTTTAATTTTAATCCACAAATGCTTCAAAAAATTGTATCCGTAGTATTTTTAATGTTTCTTTTTGGTTGCCAAGAAGGGGCAAATACTTCTAAAACTAAAAATGAAACAACCCAAGATAGCTTGATTATAAAAAAAGAGGAGGTTTCAAAAAACATTCGTTTTGGGATAGATTTAGATGAATATGAAGTACATTTTGACACCGTGAAGCCAGGTGATTTTTTTGGAAGTATTTTAGATCAACATAAAGTAAGTCCGCAAAAGGTATATTTGATTACACAACAAATTCCAGATATAGTTTTTAATTCAAAAAAAATAAATGTTGGTAAGCCCTACGCCATTTTAAAAGACAAGGATTCTTTAAAAGCTTTAGGAATGATCTATGAGAATTCAAAAGTGGAGTCTACCAAACTTTATTTTGAAGATTCCATTTATGTAGAAAAACACTATAAACCTATTGTTGAAAATCAAAAAATTGCTTCGGGGGTAATCACCAGTTCGCTTTCTCAAGCCATAGATGATGCAGGAATCAATTATCTGGTGACCAATAAATTTGCAGACATCTACCAATGGAGCGTAGATTTCTTTAAACTTCAAAAGGGTGATCAATTTAAGATAATTTATAAGGAAAGATTTATTGATGATACAGTATCGGTTGGTATTGGCGAAATAGATGCTGCTATTTTGAAGCATAAGAATAGAGAGTTTTATGCATTTAATTTTTTAGTTGATAGCACCAACCAACGTTATGATTACTTTGATGAAGATGCTAAAACTTTACGAAGTTTTTTTCTGAAAGCGCCTATCCAATATAGCAGGATTTCATCACGTTATACGCAAAAAAGATTTCATCCAGTTCAAAAACAATGGAAAGCCCATTTAGGTACAGATTATGCAGCTCCTACGGGAACACCAATTTGGTCCACAGCAGATGGAGTAGTAACTAAATCTGGATATACCAGTGGAAATGGGAATTATGTAAAAGTGAAACATACCAATAAATACAGTACACAATATTTACATATGTCTAGACGTGCAGTAAAAGTTGGTGAATATGTAAAACAAGGCGAAGTTATTGGCTATGTTGGTGCCACTGGGCTTGCAACAGGACCTCATGTCTGTTATCGTTTTTGGGTAGATGGAAAACAAGTGGATCCTTACAAACAAGATTTACCCGATGCAGAGCCTATGGAAGAAGAAATGAAGCCATCCTACTTTGAATTCATTGCACCAATCAAACAACAATTAGATAATCTTGAGTATGTGGAGGTTGATTTAGAGGTTTAATATAGTACTTTAACAACCTATTAGTTATAAAAACTTGTTTACTAAGTCATTAATTTAGTAGTTTTGAGAATTGCCTATAATTTCAAAAATAAATCAGCATATTTGAATATGAAAAATAATATAATGATACTTATGGTAGCTGTACTTTTAGCAGTTACCTCATGTAGTTTTACCACCAAAAAATTTGATGCCGATTCTGATAAAGACCGTGTATTAATAGAGTTAATGATGTATGTCTTAGAACGTGGTCATTTTGATTTAAGAGAAGTAGATGATGAATTTTCGGAAAATGTATTTGAGGACTTTATCCAAGCTTTAGATCCATTAAAACGTCATTTTTTACAATCGGATATTGATGATTTTGAAGAACATCGATTCTTAATTGATGACCAAATCAAAAATCAAGAATTTGATTTCTTTGAGCTTGCTTACAACCGTTTTCAAACTAGAATTAAAGATGCAAAAGATATATATCCCAAGCTTTTAGATGATCCCTTTGATTTTGAAGAAGACGAGGAAATTGATACTGACTATGAAAATCTACCTTATGCAAAGACCAAGTCAGAATTACGTGAACGTTGGAGAAAACAACTTAAATTTTCAGCACTGGGCTCCTATTATGACATGATAGATACCCAAAATAAAAAGTTGGAGAAATTAAATGAAAAGAAAGATGGTGAAGATGAAGAAAGCGAAGATGAAGTCGTTGTAGAAGATGATTTTGAGCCTCAAAGTTTAGAAGAAATGGAAGAAGAGGCAAGAAAAACCACGAGAGAATCTATTGAAACTTATTTTGAAAATTCAAATGAGATTGAACGTAAAGATTGGTTTGGCTTGTACATTAATTCTATTGCTTCTCAATTTGATCCCCATACCAATTATTTTGCGCCACAGGATAAAGAACGATTTGATGTTTCTATGTCAGGAAAGTTAGAAGGAATAGGAGCACGATTAAGAAAAGAAAGAGATCAAGTAAAAATTGATGAAGTTATTTCTGGTGGTCCTGCCTGGAAGAGTGGTGAACTTGAAACAGGTGATCTAATACAAAGAGTAAGGCAAGAGGATGAAGAAGAAGCGGTAAGTATTATTGGAATGCGCTTAGATGATGCCGTAGACTTGATAAAAGGAAAGAAAGGCACTAAAGTTTTCTTGACGGTGAAAAAAGTTGATGGTAGTATACAAGAAATTGAGTTGGTTAGAGATGTTGTTGAAATTGATGAAACCTATGCCAAAACTAGCTTAGTTAAAAAAAATAAAGTAAAATATGGGGTAATTGATTTACCTAAGTTTTACTTTGATATGGAAGATTACAATCAAAGAAACGCAGCCTCAGACATGAAGCAGGAGGTACTTCGCTTAATTGATGAAGGAGCCGAAGGACTAGTAATTGACCTTAGAAATAACGGAGGTGGTTCTTTATCTACCGTTGTTGATATTGCTGGATTATTTATTGAAAATGGACCAATTGTTCAAGTAAAGTCTTCAGATGGTAATAAAGATGTATTAAAAGACAAAGACCCCAAAATAGTTTGGGATGGACCGCTTGTTATTCTGGTAAATGAAATTTCAGCTTCTGCTTCAGAAATTCTAGCAGCTGCAATGCAAGATTATGAACGTGCTATTATTATGGGAAGCGAACAAACTTATGGTAAAGGAACGGTTCAGAATTTAGTTGACCTGAATAGATGGATGAAGAGAAGCCAATTGGGAGATATGGGAGCATTAAAATTAACTACACAAAAATTTTACCGTGTAAATGGAGGTTCCACTCAGTTGAAAGGTGTTTCTAGCGATATTGTTATGCCTGATAGATATATGTTTATTGATTTAGGGGAACGTGATTATGACAATCCATTACCATGGGACAAGATTAGTCCAGCCAAGTTTAATAAGTGGAAAGGATATAAAGACCTAGAATCTGTTGTGCAAGCATCAAAAGATCGTATTTCTAATAACAGTCAGTTGTCATTAATAAAAGCCAATGCAGAATGGGTGCATGAGCAACGTGAACAAAATGTTTTTCCGCTTCACATAGATTTGTATACAGAGCACAATCAACGCATCGAAGATAAGGCTAAAAAATTCAAAAAAATTAATGAATTTGAAACTGATTTAGAATATGTTTCACTGCCTTACGAATTAGCAAAAATTGAAACCGATTCTAGTCTTGGCGAAAAGCGTGAACGTTGGCATAAAAATTTGAAAAAAGATGTTTATATAGAAGAGGCTATAAATGTGCTTGAAGATTTAAGAAAACAGACAGTAGGAAGTAAATTAGTTAAAGCAAATTAACTATTTTAGCCGAAAGGCAAATTAGTTAATGAACAGCTTAAATCAAAAAAAAAATAAGGCGCTTCAAAAGTTTAAAAAAAACTTTTGGGGCGTTTTTTGTTTAGTTTTCATAAGCACAATAGCTGTAGCTGGTTTAACAGCTTACTGGTGGATTCCAGATCAGTCTAAAGATGCAAATCAGATGGCGTTAACTATTCAATTGAAGCCTCCAGGATTTCAAACGCATGTAATTCAATTGCCAAATCTAACTAGGGAAAAGTCATTAAAAGCTTACTTCTCTGGAGAAGAAAACCCCGATGAAATTATCCCCATTTCCTCGTATAAATTGACCAAAGATACTTTATTTTATATACCTTACAATGACCTGGGAAAAACTGATTTGTTGGAGAAAGAAATCCCGATTTCTGTGTTTCCTCAATTGAGTTTAACCGAAATTGAACAAGAATATATCTACGTAAAGACTTATTGGTTAGGAACAGATCGGTATGGTAGAGATATGCTTAGTCGGTTAATTCTTGGTATTCGGATATCCCTCTCAATAGGTTTTGTAGCCGTTTTTATCTCCTTACTTATTGGTATTACACTTGGTGCTATTGGCGGTTATTTTGGAGGGAAAACAGATGCTTTTATTATGTGGTTAATCAATGTTACTTGGTCAATTCCTACTTTATTATTGGTGATTGCTATTACCTTGGCCTTAGGAAAAGGATTTTATCAGGTTTTTATTGCAGTGGGTTTAACCATGTGGGTTGAGGTAGCTAGAATTGTGAGAGGCCAGGTCATTTCAGTCAAAGAAATGCAGTACATTACAGCTGCTAGAGCTCTAGGCTTTAAAGATATTAGAATAATCCTCAGGCATATTCTCCCCAATATTTTAGCACCAGTAATTGTAATATCTGCAGCTAATTTTGCTGCTGCAATTTTAGTGGAAAGCGGACTAAGTTTTCTAGGTATAGGGGCTCAACCTCCCACCCCAAGTTGGGGGACTATGATTAAAGATCATTACGCTTACATTAGTTTAGGAAAACCTTACCTAGCTATTATTCCTGGATTAGCTATTATGTTTTCGGTCATGTCCTTTATGTTAATTGGTAATGCACTTAGAGATGCTCTAGATGTAAAAGGGTAATGAATTTAAATATGATTATTACAATCAGGCAACTTATAATTAACATTCCCCAAAAAAACAACTCAAAATTCCATTTTTTTTAGTAAAATTGAGAATTGAATTTGAACTGCATTAATGGCAAATTGAGTATTTTTCTTAATTGCTAAGCGTGTTTATAAAGATTCTTATAGTTAGTTTTTAAAAGTGGTTTTATTTTTATAATAATCTGATAATTTAACATGAATACACCTAAAATTTTAGCACAAATAATTTTACTTTTCCTAGTAATTCAACCTTTTCATGCTCAAGATAAAAACATAACCCTTGAAGAAATTTGGGGTGGTGCTTTTCAAACTGAAGGCATGCAGTCATTACAATCCTTAAGTAACGGTCAAGAATATATTGTTCAGGAATACGACCGTCAAAAAGGTGAGATGAAGGTTGTGGTGTATAGTTATGAAACAGGTAAGGAAGTCCGTACCTTATTTTCTTCAAATGACATGCGTGGACTTAACTTCTTTCAAAATTTTGAAATGAGTGAGGATGAATCTAAAGCCATTATTGGTACAGATGTTCAGCCTATTTTTAGAAGAAGTACCAAAGGAATTTTTTATGCCTTTGATATCCAAAAGAAAGAACTTCAACTGATTGATGACGAGCCTATTCAGCAACCTACTTTTTCTCCAGATGCTTCAAAAGTTGCATACGTAAAAGAAAACAACATATATGTTAGAGACCTAAGCTCAAATAAAAAAACACAAGTCACTTCAGATGGAAAAAAGAATGAAATTATTAACGGAGTAACGGATTGGGTGTATGAAGAGGAATTTGCTTTTGTACGTGCTTTTCAGTGGAATTCAGCAGGAAATCAAATCGCTTTTTTACGCTTTGATGAAACTAAAGTACCCGAGTTTTCAATGGACTTATTTGGAAGTTATGGGCAACATCTGTATCCTCAGCAGGAAGTTTTTAAGTACCCCAAGGCGGGCGACCCAAATGCTAAAGTGAGTTTGCATGTATACCACCTTGATAATGAAGAAAAAAAGGATATTCAGTTAGAGGATTATGAATATATTCCTCGTATCAAATGGACAAAAGAAAGCCACTTGCTCAGCGTGCAAAGCATGAATAGGCATCAAAATGAACTTCATCTTCAGTTGGTGAATACCAGGGATTTTTCTGTAAAAACTATTTTTAAAGATACCGATGAAGCTTACGTAGATGTGACCGATTACCTTACCTTTTTAGAAGATAATAGTTTCATTTGGACCAGTGAAAAAGACGGTTGGAATCATCTTTATCATTATTCAATAGAAGGTAAGTTAAAAAATCAACTAACTTCAGGAAACTGGGAAGTCACTAAATATTATGGTTATGACCAACAGTCAAAACGAATTTTTTACCAAAGTACAGAAAACGGTAGCGTAAATCGTGGGGTATATTCTGTAAAATTAAATGGAAAAGGTAAAAATGAATTAGCTACCGAAATGGGTACTAATTCAGCTTCATTTTCAAGTGATTTTACTTATTTTATCAATACTTTTCAGAGTAATGCTACGGCTCCAACATACACCTTGCACCTCGCTAAAAATGGAAACTTAGTAAGGGCCATTAAAGACAATAAAAAATTGGAAAATAAGCTTTCAGATTATCAATTAAGCCCAAAAGAAATTTCCCAGATTGAAGTCAATGGAGAAATGCTAAATATGTGGATGGTGAAGCCTAATGATTTTTCGGAAGACAAAGCCTATCCAGTATTTATGAGTCAGTATTCAGGCCCAGGTTCACAGTCGGTTTCCAACACCTTTTTTGGGGCTAACGATTATTGGTACCAAATGTTAGCTAACCAGGGATATATTGTTGTTTGTATAGATGGAAGAGGAACAGGCTATAAGGGGAGAGACTTTAAAAAAGTTACCCAATTAGAATTAGGGAAATACGAATTAGAAGACCAAGCAGAAGCAGCTAGAGTTTTAGGTAAATTTGATTGGATTGATCAAGATAGAATTGGAATTTGGGGTTGGAGTTATGGCGGATTTATGGCCTCTAATGCTATTTTGCAACACGCAGACGTTTTTTCTACAGCCATTGCTGTTGCTCCTGTAACCAGTTGGCGATTTTACGATACCATTTACACAGAAAGATACATGACCACCCCGCAAGAAAATGCCAAAGGTTATGATAAAAATTCTCCCATCACTCACGCCTCTAAATTAGAAGGGAATTACTTGCTCATTCACGGTGGAGGTGATGATAATGTGCATGTACAAAACACTATGATTATGGTGGACGCACTGGTACAAGCCAACAAACAATTTGACTGGCGAATTTATCCCGATAAAAACCACGGAATTTATGGTGGAAACACCCGTTTGCATTTATATACTTTAATGACGAATTTTATTTTAGAAAATTTATAGTGGAAATCAAATTTAAAAGCAAAACTGAAAGCAAAAAACAACAACAGGAAGCATTTTTAAAACTTTCTGGTGAAGAACGTTTTTTACAATTTTTGAAGCTTTCACTAAGAATTAATAAACTGTTTCCACCTAAAGATGAATTGAGTTTTGAGTAGCGGAATAAAGGTAATTTCCTATTGATTCATAAAGATTTAAAGCAAGATGATGAAGTGGGGTGAAAATATTGAAAGAATCAAACAATTGAAAGATTTTAAAAGCCATCAAACAAAATTCCTAAGTTTTGTTTAAATAGAATATCTATATTTAGGAAGATACTCATTAAATTTGGAAGCAAATAATTTGAAGTGAATATTAAATCGATAAAATATGAATTACAAAATATCCTTTCAGGAAAGAGCGGAGGTAGCTATGATGCAACTATCCAAGCAAT
>PXFS01000118.1 GCA_003564185.1 Flavobacteriaceae bacterium | reverse complement strand
CTCTATCTTTTGGTTAAAGAAAAGAGGACTAATGCCAGGGCTGACTTTCTCTAACGAGCTAATTTCAAGAGATGAAGGATTGCATTGTGATTATGCGGTTCATCTGCACAATAACCACTTGGTTAATCAAGTGCCTAAAGAGCGTATAAAAGAAATAATTATTGATGCGCTTAATATTGAGCGTGAGTTCATTACAGAATCATTACCTGTTAGTTTAATTGGAATGAATGCAAAACTAATGACTCAATATTTAGAGTTTGTGACTGACCGCTTGTTGGTTGAATTAGATTGTGAAAAAGAATATGGCTCATCTAACCCATTTGATTTTATGGATATGATTAACCTGCAAGGTAAAACCAACTTCTTTGAAAAAAGAGTCGGTGAATATCAAAAGGCTGGGGTGATGAGTAAAGACAAAGAAAAGGATAGTAAAATTAGCTTTGACGCCGATTTTTAAAGTCCTTTAGCGTAAATCGTTACTATGAAAGCAATAAAATAACACTAATAATAAGATATAAATAAACACCAAAGATTATGTATGTAGTTAAGAGAGATGGGCATAAAGAGCCAGTAATGTTTGACAAAATTACTGCTAGAGTAAGAAAACTTTGTTATGGATTAAATCCACTAGTAGAACCTACTAAGGTAGCAATGCGTGTAATTGAAGGATTATATGATGGTGTGACTACAAGCGAATTAGATAACTTGGCTGCTGAAGTAGCTGCAACAATGACTACTGCTCATCCCGATTATGCGCATTTAGCCGCAAGGATATCGGTTTCAAATCTACATAAAAACACTAAGAAAACATTTTCTGAAGTAATGGATGACCTTTACAATTATGTGAATCCTAGAACTAAGAAAAAAGCTCCTTTACTTTCAGATGAAGTCTATAAAGTAATTCAAGAAAATAAAGATTTATTAGATTCAAGAATTATCTATAGCCGTGATTTTAACTACGATTATTTTGGTTTTAAAACTTTAGAACGTTCTTACCTGCTCAAGCTAAACGGCGAAATTGCAGAACGCCCTCAACACATGTTAATGCGTGTGGCTGTTGGAATACATTTAGACGATTTAGAAAGTGCTTTAGAAACTTATGACTTAATGTCTAAAATGTTTTTTACTCACGCTACACCAACTTTATTTAATTCAGGAACACCTAAACCACAAATGTCCTCATGCTTTTTGTTAACAATGAAAGACGATAGTATTGAAGGAATTTATGATACCCTAAAACAAACAGCAAAAATTTCTCAATCGGCTGGTGGTATTGGTTTATCAATACACAACATTAGAGCAACAGGGTCTTACATTGCAGGTACCAATGGCACCTCAAACGGTATTGTTCCAATGTTAAAAGTATTTAATGACACTGCACGCTATGTTGACCAAGGTGGTGGGAAGAGAAAAGGTTCTTTTGCCATGTATGTTGAACCATGGCATGCAGATATCATGAGCTTTTTAGATTTAAAGAAAAATCATGGTGCGGAAGAGTTAAGGGCAAGAGATCTTTTCTACGCTATGTGGATTCCAGATTTGTTCATGAAACGAGTTGAAGCTGATGCAGAATGGACATTAATGTGTCCAAATGAGTGCCCTGGCCTTTTTGATATGTACGGAGATGAATTTGAAGCTACTTATGAGCGTTATGAAGCAGAAGGAAAAGGTAGAAAAACCATCAAAGCTAGAAATCTTTGGGAAAAAATTCTAGAGTCTCAAATTGAGACAGGTACACCATACATGCTTTATAAAGATGCTTGTAACAGAAAGTCTAACCAGAAAAATTTAGGAACCATTCGTTCTTCTAATTTATGTACAGAAATTTTAGAATATACAAGCCCTGATGAAGTTGCCGTTTGTAACCTTGCATCCATTGCACTCCCAAAGTTTGTGAAAAATACTGAATTTGACCACAAAGAATTGTTTAAAATCACCAAGCGGGTAATCAAAAACCTTAACAAAGTAATTGACAGAAATTATTATCCTGTAAAAGAAGCAGAAAATTCTAACTTCCGTCATCGTCCAGTTGGGCTAGGTATACAAGGTTTGGCAGACACCTTCATTAAAATGAGGTTGCCTTTTACATCAGATCAAGCAAAGCAACTTAATCAAGAAATTTTTGAAACCCTATATTTTGCTTCTGTAACCGCTTCTATGGAATTGGCAAAAGAAGAAGGTCCTTACTCTACCTTTGAAGGTTCTCCTATGAGTAAAGGTGAATTCCAATACAATATGTGGGGTATTAAGGATGAAGAATTATCTGGTAGATGGGACTGGGCTAAACTCAGAAAGCAAGTACTTAAAAACGGAGTTAGAAATTCACTTTTATTAGCACCTATGCCAACTGCTTCTACTTCTCAGATACTTGGAAACAATGAAGCTTTTGAGCCCTACACATCAAATATCTACACACGTAGGGTGCTATCTGGAGAGTTTATTGTAGTCAACAAGCATTTGTTAGAAGACCTTGTAAGATTAGGACTTTGGAATGATGAGGTGAAAGATGCCATTATGAGAAACAATGGTTCTATTCAATCCATAGATATCATTCCAGATGATATCAAAGAGTTGTATAAAACTGTATGGGAATTGTCTATGAAAGATATTATTGACATGGCTAGACATAGAGGTTACTTTATTGATCAGTCTCAGTCACTCAATTTGTTTATGGAAGGAGCAACTTTTGCTAAGCTTACTTCAATGCATTTCTATGCTTGGAAGAGTGGATTGAAAACTGGAATGTACTACCTAAGAACAAAATCTGCTGTAGATGCTATTAAGTTTACTCTAAAAAATGAAAAGAAAAAAGTTGAAATTCCAGCTGAAAAAGTAGCTGAACAAAATGCAAAACGCTTGCAACAAGAGCAAGCTAAAGTAAATGTTTCATCTGATTCTTCATTAAGTCCAGAAGAATTAAAAGCCTTAATTCAACAATCAAAAGATGCTGAAGGAGATGATTGTTTAATGTGTGGCTCTTAGAAGTTTTTTTAGATATTTAATAAAAAACCTGCAAGAAGAAAAATCATTCTTGCAGGTTTTTCCATAATTAATTTGGAAGAAGCATTATTTAGTGATTTTAACTTATACCTGTTGTTAATTGAAGTTACTGTAAAAGAAAACAGCTTGTCCCAAAAAATTCAGGAATGATTTTTTTTATTAATGTGAATTAGAAAAATCAAACAAAAAAGCTATATCTTAGATTGAATTCAAACATCTGTTCAAAAAAGAAACAATTTATTAGTTTTACTTTATGGTTTAATAAGTACTACTTCACTAATTCAGGAAAAGCTTTTTTTACCTCTGGACAGATTAATTTTCCTCCTACCATACTTAATCCTTTGGCAAGGCTTTGATTATCTTGACAAGCTTTTTCCCAGCCTAAATTAGCTAACTGCATCACATAAGGAAAAGTGACATTGGTTAAAGCTAGCGTAGAAGTATAAGGAACGGCTCCAGGCATGTTGGTTACACAATAATGTACAATATCATCTATAATGAAGATAGGGCTTTCATGTGTTGTAGGGCGAGTAGTTTCAAAACACCCTCCTTGATCTACAGCCACATCCACCATTACGGTTCCAGGTGTCATGTCCTTAAGCATATCTTTAGTGATTAACTTAGGTGCTTTAGCGCCAGCAATAAGAACAGCACCAATAATTAAATCGGCTGTTTGTATATGCTTTCTAATATTATATTCATTAGAAAATTCAGTTACTACATGATTTGGCATAATGTCATTTACATAACGAAGTTGTTTCATGTTAATGTCTAAAATGGTGACGTGAGCCCCAAGGCCAGCTGCCATTTTTGCCGCTTGAACCCCAACAACACCAGCCCCCAAAACCAGTACTTTTCCAGGCGAAACACCAGGAACCCCACCCAGTAAAATTCCTTTTCCTTTAATAGGTTTCTCTAAGTATTTAGCTCCTTGTTGAGTGGCCATTCTACCAGCTACTTCAGACATGGGTGTTAACAAAGGTAAACTTCCATCCTCATCTTGTACAGTTTCATAAGCAATACATGTTGCCTTAGCCTGAAGCATTGCGCTAGTAAGTGATTGGCTAGAAGCAAAATGAAAATAAGTAAATAAAAGTTGATGTTCTTGAATGAGTTCATATTCCTCTTCAATTGGCTCTTTCACCTTTACAATAGTATCTGCAGTAGAATAAACTTCTTCAATAGTAGCTAAAATTTTTGCGCCAGCATGTTGATAGTCTTCATTAGAAAACCCACTAGCAAAACCTGCGTTGCTTTGTACGTAGACTTCATGTTGTTGTTTAGTTAATTCATAAACACCAGCAGGTGTAATGGAAACCCTGCTTTCGTTATTTTTAATTTCAGTAGGAATCCCTATTTTCATGACAAGCAATTTAGTTAGGGGTAAAATTATAACAACAATATGTTTAATTGACATCAACCCTGTTAAAAGTAGGGGTCTTATGTAATTTTTATCACATATTCCATAAAAAGCATACTCTTTTAAACATTAATCAAGAAAGCATGTGCTTTTTGAGAATATAAAAATTACTTTTTGATTTTGTGCTGGTAATAAAATGCTGGAAGCAATAAAATAATTAATAGGGGTTGAATTAAGAATCGCCTAACGTAAAATGTTGCAAAATAATAGTCGGGTTGAAAGTCATTTATTAAAAAAGCAAAGGCAGCCATAAGTATTAGAAAAACAAAGCCATATAAAAACAAAGCAAACTTAATTACACTTTTCTTTAAAAAAAATAAATATAAAACAAGTAAGCTAATTAAAGTATTGGTTAAGTATCGAAGTGCAAGAGTAAATAAGGTTGAATAAAAAGGTATGTCAGGAATGGGTTTTTGATAGTAATTGCCCTTATAGAAGTCCATGAAAACGTCGTAAAACAAGTCTCGCTCAAAAAACCGAATAAAAATAAAAGCTACAAAAAGCAAGAAAACACTTCCATACCTTAGTAATTTATTCATTTTTCTCGGGTTTTTTAAAATTACGTACCCAACTAATCCACAATAGAAAAACTACACCATAAATAAAAACAGGGAACAGTGTTCCGTGCATAAATTCAGTATGTTGTGGGTAATGATATATGCCTATTGTAAGTAAAGCAATTCGGATAACATTCAACGTGTAAATAATAATACTTCCTGCGAAAATATAAAGCAAAGTAGATTTCCAAGTTTTTTTGAAGGCTAGAATGAAAGATAAAAATAAGATGATTACACTCACTGCATTACAACCTTCTACAACCTGAACAACAAACTCTCCATTTAATGCAATTCGCATAGAAAGATTGTAAGGGCTTTCTGTTATGAAGGTTTCGTATCCAAATGCTGCAATCAATTGTTCGCTTTGTAAAGCAACAATATGTGTAATCAATTCAGGATAAAAAGTAGTTGATTGCCCAAAGGTAAGATAGAGTTGATAAACTAATGCTAGAATAAGATACGTACCAAAAAAAGTAAGTAAAAACTTAATTACTGCTTTATTTTTCTGAAAAAAAGTTAGACTAGCTTTTTGCATTAACTTCCAAATTATTTAACAAAATTACACAAAACGATAGATATTTGGTCATAGAATATTCAATACTTTTGTATTAAAAAAAATGAATTCAAGAAAAGCTTTAGAGCAGGTTTCAGCAATTATTGAAAATAAAGATCTTAATATTCAAACCAGCTTAGATGAAATCTGTAGGTGTTTACAAGAAAATTTTAAGCATTATGATTGGGTAGGTTTTTATTTTAGAAACGGAAATCTTGAAGAATTAAAACTCAAATCTTTTGCTGGTGAGCCTACAGACCACACCATAATTCCTTTTGGAAAAGGAATTTGTGGGCAAGTTGCGGTCTCTAATCAAAATTTTGTTGTTCCCGATGTAAAGGCTCAAGACAACTATATTGCTTGCAGTATCAATGTGAAGTCAGAAATTGTAATTCCTCTATTTGTAGCGGGTGAAAATATAGGTCAAATAGATATTGACTCCCACCAAGTTGATCCATTTACTAAGGAAGATGAAGATCTACTCACTAATATCAATCAACTTGTTGCAGAATATCTTCAAAAAGAAAATGCTTTACCTGTTTTTGAATCCAACTAATTTGAAACTCTACTATGTCTCTTAAAATTCCAGCTATTGAAATACAAATCAAAACGCTTCCTAATAGTCCAGGGGTGTATCAGTATTTTGATAAAAATGGAAAAATTCTTTATGTAGGTAAGGCCAAAAACTTAAAGAAAAGAGTTTCTTCATACTTCAATAAAAATCATGACAGTCACCGCATTTCGGTCATGGTCAAAAAAATAGTTGAAATAAGACATATTGTTGTAGCTTCTGAAACCGATGCTTTGCTTTTAGAAAATAACCTCATCAAAAAGCACCAGCCAAGGTTTAACATCATGCTTCGGGATGACAAAACCTATCCTTGGTTATGCATCAAAAAAGAAAGATTTCCAAGAGTTTTTTTAACACGAAGGGTAATTAAAGATGGGAGCGAGTATTACGGTCCTTACCCTAGCTTAAAAACAGTGAAAACCCTGCTTGGACTTATTAAAGGATTATACCAGCTAAGAACCTGCAAATATGACTTATCTGAAGAAAAAATTAATGCTGGAAAGTATAAGGTTTGTTTAGAATACCACTTGGGTAATTGCCAAGGACCATGTGAAGATTTACAATCTGAGGAAGACTACAATAAACAAATTGAAGCCATTAGAAAGATTGTAAAAGGAAACTTTAAAGACTCCCTTCAAGAGTTTAAAAATCAAATGAATCAATTGGCTGAGGAAATGAAGTTTGAAGAATCCCAGCGAATCAAAAACAAGATAGAGACGCTGGAGAAGTATCAGGCAAAATCTACCGTAGTTAATCCAAAAATTAACAATGTAGATGTGTTCTCTATTGTTAGTGATGAATCCTATGGCTATGTCAACTTCTTGCAGCTTTCGCATGGAGCAATCATCCGTTCGCATACCATTGAAATGAAAAAAAAGTTGGAGGAAAGCGATAAAGAACTTTTATCTTTAGGAATTATTGAATTGAGACAGCGATTTGATTCTACATCAAAGGAAATTTATGCGCCTATGCCACTTGATTTAGGTGAAGAAATCTCGGTTACCGTCCCTAAACTTGGTGATAAAAAGAAAATAGTTGATTTATCTGAAAGAAACGCCAAGTACTTTAGAATGGAGCGCTTCAAAACCATGAAAATAGTTGACCCAGACCGACATGTAAATCGGTTAATGGCTCAAATGAAAGAGGATTTGCGGCTTTCTGAAGAACCCAGACATATTGAATGTTTTGACAATTCAAATATTCAAGGAAGTAATCCTGTTGCTGCCTGTGTGGTCTTCAAAAACGGTAAGCCAGCTAAAAATGATTACCGAAAATTCAATATTAAAACCGTAGAAGGGCCTGATGATTTTGCCTCAATGGAAGAGGTGGTCTATAGAAGGTACAAACGTTTACTGGAAGAAGATGAAAAACTTCCTCAGCTAGTAATTGTTGATGGTGGCAAAGGACAATTAAGCTCAGGAGTGAAAGCTTTAGACAGATTAGGGCTTCGTGGAAAAATTGCTATTATAGGAATTGCTAAAAGATTAGAAGAACTTTTTTATCCTGGCGATAAATATCCGTTATATTTGGACAAGAAATCGGAAACACTAAAAGTGATTCAACAACTTAGAAATGAAGCCCATAGATTTGGAATTACGTTTCACCGTGATCAAAGAAGTAAAGGGGCTTTAGGAACAGAGCTTGAAGAGATTCAAGGCATAGGAGAAAAAACAGCCATTGAGCTACTCAAGGAATTTAGATCGGTAAAACGAATAAAACAGGCAAAGAAAGAAGATTTAGCAAGTATTATTGGCCATGCAAAAGCTGAAATTATATACCAACATTACCAACAAGCTTAAGCTTACAGCGGCATTGATCTTGGTTTTTAATGGTGTTTTTTCACAAACTGATCTAGCAGCAATTAAATCGCTTTCAGAAAAAGAAGACATTAAAGTAGGCTTGGTTTTAAGTGGTGGAGGCGCTAAAGGATTAGCCCATATAGGAGCCATTCGTGTACTGGAACAAGCAGGGATTCAAATTGATTATATTGGAGGTACAAGTATGGGGGCAATTATTGGAGGCTTGCATGCAGTTGGTTATTCGGCAGACCAAATGGATTCTATTTTTTGTGTCACCGACTTCAATAAATTGATTAGGGATGAACTACCAAGAGAAGCTAAAACCTTTTATGAACGTGAGCAATCAGATAAATACGCCTTAAGTTTACCCTTTGAT
>PXFS01000132.1 GCA_003564185.1 Flavobacteriaceae bacterium | reverse complement strand
ATTTCTCACATCTAATTTCTCACATCTAATTTCTTAATTCTTAATACTCTATACTTAATACTCTATACTTAATACTCAGTACTTAATACCAGCTAAAACACCTCATAAATTCCAGCGGCACCTTGTCCAGTTCCAACACACATGGTAACCATACCGTATTTATTTTTTAATCCTCGCTGATTCATTTCATCAAATAGTTGCACAGATAATTTTCCACCAGTACAACCTAATGGATGACCAAGCGAAATTGCTCCACCATTCACATTTACAATTTCTTGATTAAGGTCTAATTCTCTAATTACAGCAAGCGATTGAGAAGCAAAGGCCTCATTTAACTCAATTAATTCGATGTCTTTTTGCTTTAATCCTGCTTGTTTTAGAGCTTTTGGAATAGCTTTTACAGGGCCAATTCCCATTATTTTTGGCTCCACGCCAACTGTGGCATAGCTCACCAAACGGGCAATAGGCTCTAAATTGTGGTCTTTCATAAATTGCTCACTCACTACCATAACAAATGCGGCACCATCACTGGTTTGTGATGAATTTCCTGCGGTTACACTTCCTCCCTGAGCAAAAACAGGACGTAATTTATTAAGCGCTTCAATACTTGTTCCTTTTCTTGGTCCTTCATCTTGCGTCACTGTATAGCTTCGCTTTGCTTTTTTGCCCTTATCATCTAAATAAACTTCTTCTACATCAATGGGAGCAATTTGCTTTTCAAAACGATTCTCTTCTTGCGCTTTCAAGGCCTTCATATGAGAATTATAAGCAAACTCATCTTGATCCTCTCTACTCACCTTGTATTTATTGGCTACGGCTTCAGCGGTAAGTCCCATTCCCCAGTAGTAACTTTCATTTCCTTCTTCGCCAATTTTATAATTGGGTACGGGTTTGTAACCACCCATAGGGATGTAACTCATGCTTTCTGAACCTCCGGCAATAATACAATCGGCCATTCCTGAAGAAATTTTTGCGCTGGCCATGGCTATGGTTTCAATACCAGATGCACAATACCGATTGACAGTTACGCCAGGTACTTCTTCTGTTTTTAATCCCATTAACGAAATCAATCGACCTACATTAAGTCCTTGTTCGGCTTCGGGCATAGCGTTACCAACTATTACATCGTCAATTTTTGTTTTGTCAAAATCGGGCAGTTGTTCCATCAGATAAGCGATGGTTTCTGCGGCTAAATCATCTGGTCGCTTAAATCGGAATACACCTTTATTGGCTTTTCCTACTGCGGTTCTGTATCCTTTTACTATATATGCTGTTTTCATTTTTTTTATTTTAAGTATTAAGTAGTTAGAATTAAGTATTAAGATTTCGATAATGATTTCTGAAGAGAATAATTCATCTTACAAATTTCTAAAGTCTCATTTATTAAAGATTTCGCACTCCCTTTTTCAACAAGATTAAGTCTTTCAGAAAGATATAATTGAGTAATTAACTCAAAAGAAGATCCATTTGCAATACCTAAAAATTGCTTGAACTCTCCATTCGTATTTCTACCAGCCCCTTCAGCAATGTTTGAAGGAATTGACACTGCACTTTTTCTAATTTGAGATGTAAGGTTAAATTTTTCATCAACAGGGAAATTTGATGTTAACCTATAACTTCCCTCAGCAACATTCATTGCTTTTTTCCAAATTTTTAAATCTTCAAATTTGTGCATAAGATTCTAATTTATTATGTTAAGCTTAATTCTTAGTACTTTGTTCTTTGTACTTAATTCTTTGTACTTAATTCTTTGTTCTCTTATTAATTACGTAACGGTTTCCCCTTCTTAATCATGTGCTGAATACGCTCTAGCGTTTTACGTTCTCCGCAAAGCGATAAAAAGGCTTCGCGTTCTAGGTCTAATAAATATTGCTCACTTACCATGGTAGGGGCAGATAAATCACCTCCCGACATTACATAAGCTAATTTATTGGCAATTTTCTTATCGTGTTCGCTAATGTATTTTCCTGCCATCATTTGGTCGGTTCCTACTAAAAACGCACCCAAAGCTTGTCTTCCTAACACTTTTACGTTGTTGGTTTTTACAGGCTTAGTATAGCCGTGTTCTGCCATTAGTAAAGCGTGTTTTTTAGCGGTTGCAATTCTTCGGTTATCGTTAACTACAACAATATCTTTCCCTTTTTGAAGAATATTTAAATCGTAAGCCTCGTGAGCCGATTTAGCCACTTTTGCCATTCCAATAGTTAGGAAATGTTCTCGCAAACGGTTTAATTCTACATCATCTTTTTGGAAAGTTTGTGCGGCTCTTAAAGTCATTTCTTTTGAACCACCACCGCCAGGAATTACCCCAACGCCAAACTCAACTAATCCAATATAGGTTTCAGCAGAAGCTACTACTTTATCGGCGTGTAAACTCAACTCACAACCACCACCTAAAGCCATTTGATGTGGCGCAGCAACTGTTGGAATAGATGAGTAACGCATACGCATCATGGTATCTTGGAAATATTTAATCGCTCCATTGAGCTCTTCGTATTCTTGTTCAACGGCAAACATGAAAATCATTCCAATATTAGCACCTACTGAAAAATTTTGCCCGTTATTGGCAACTACTAAACCTTGGTATTCTTTCTCTGCTAAATCAATAGCATGATTTATTCCGTTCAATACATCACCATCAATCGAATTCATTTTACTTCTGAATTCTACATTTAATATACCATCTCCTAAATCTTGAACAGAAACCCCTTTGTTTTCAAAGACTTTTCTGCTTTCGCGAATGTTATCTAAAATGATAAAGGCATCCTGACCAGGAACTTTTATCTTTTCTTTCTTCGGAATATCGTAATAATAAGTATTTCCTTCTTTTACTGAATAAAAGCTCTTTTCAGAAGAATTGGCTAAATCATTAACCCAATCAGCTACTTTGTAACCTTCATCTTTCATTAATTCGATACCTTTTTCTAAACCAATGGCATCCCAAATTTGAAACGGACCATGTTGCCAGCCAAAACCAGCTTTCATGGCATCATCAATTTTGTATAATTCGTCTGAAATTTCAGGAATTCTATTTTGAACGTAGGCAAAAAGTGCGGCAAAGTTTCTTCTAAAGAATTTACCCGCCTTAGAATCATCTTCAATTAAAACAGGGAATCGATCAGCTACATTGTCAATCGATTTTGTTTTATTCATCACCTCAAAACGCGGACTTTCTTTATCGCGGTATTCCATAGAATTGAGGTCAAGCGACTTAATTTCGCTTGAACCGTCTTCTTTCTTCACTTTTTTATAGAAACCTTGACCTGACTTACTTCCAAGCCATTCATTTTTCATCATGGTTTCAATAAAATTTGGAAGTTTGAAGAGTTCGTTACGCTCATCATCTGGACAATTTTCATGTAATCCGTTAGCCACGTGTACTAACGTATCTAAACCTACTACATCAACAGTTCTAAAGGTAGCTGATTTTGGTCTTCCAATTAATGGTCCTGTTAGTTTATCAATTTCTTCAATAGTCATATCCATTTCTTTCACTTGGTGGAAAAGCGACATGATAGAGAAAATACCAATCCGATTACCAATAAAAGCAGGCGTATCTTTAGCTACTACTGATGTTTTACCTAAAAATTTCTCCCCATATTCATTTAGGAAATCAATTACTTCATCTGAAGTATCAGGCCCAGGAATAACTTCGAAAAGCTTTAAGTAACGAGGCGGATTAAAGAAATGCGTTCCGCAGAAATGCTTTTTAAAATCATCACTTCTTCCTTCATTCATAAACTTAATTGGAATTCCGGATGTATTGGAAGTAATTAAAGTTCCTGGTTTTCTGTATTTTTCTAAATTATCAAAAACCTGTTTTTTAATATCTAATCGCTCTACTACTACCTCAATAATCCAATCAGCATCTTTTACTTGGCTAATATCGTCTTCAAGATTACCCGTTGTAATTCGGTTGGCAAAATCCTTATGATAAATAGGAGAGGGGTTAGATTTTAAAGAAGCTTGTAAGGCATCATTAACAATTCTATTCCTTACTTGCTTGTCTTCTAAACTTAATCCTTGTTTTTTTTCCTTTTCATTAAGTTCTCTAGGAACAATATCAAGCAACAATACTTCAGCTCCTATATTAGCAAAATGGCAAGCTATTCCGCTTCCCATAATACCCGAGCCAATGACTGCAACTTTATTAATTCTTCGTTTCATATATATGTAATTAAAGTTTGATTAATATATTTTTTTGTTTGATATTAAATCGATTATTGTGTTTGCTACTTCTATAAACGTTTTTAAGTCTTCCTGAGATATATTTTCTTTTACTTTTTCGTCAAACTTAATAACTACACCTTTTGAGTATTCTCTCATTTCTTTACCAAAATCTGTCAATTTAATAAGCACACTTCTTCCATCTTCTGGGTTACGCTCTCTTGAGATTAGCCCTTTTTCTTGCATGGTCTTTAAAGTTCTTGATAAACTTGTAGCTTCCATACCCATTTTGGGTCCTAATGAAGTTGAAGGTGTACCTTTATCCGGATCTATATTTAAAAGCACAAAACCTGTTGCCATTGTGCTTCCTTGCTTCCCCGCTTCTTCATTATACATTTTAGCTACCGCCATCCAAGTAGCGCGCAAAACATAATCAATTGTTTTTTCTCTCATTTATAAAAATATGATGCTCAAATGTAGTAAAAATTTATTATGCACGCATAATAAAAAGTTAAAAATTATGTGAAAAATCATTTGCTTGAAAATAATGATTTTATTTGTTCTTATGTTGGTTTCAAAATTTACAACGATTAAGTTAGAGTTCCATAAGTACAAAAATATAAATTTATGATTTTAAGTGATTTAAGTAGTGAAAATTTATAAATTCTAATTTTAATAACTAATTAATCAATAGAAATTGAAATAAAGCAATAATTATACTAGATTTTTTTATATAGATTTGTTGAATAAATTAAAGGAAAAATGAAAAAAAGATTATTTTACGGAATATTATGTTTAAGTACACTATTATTGATTTCATGTTCAATAGAAACAGAATCACATTTAGTAAAGACACCAACACTAAAATTAAATGCAGTAGGTCCCTTGTTTGAGGGTTCAAATACTGCTACTGCTTCATGGGAGTTTTCAATTGGTCAACTTTTAGGCGAAGAATTTTCAAGCGAAGATTTTCGAGATGCAAGAATACATGAGCTGAAAATTATTACTCCTGATGATGAAGATTTTCCAAGAATTGATAAAATGGTAATGGAAATGAAATCGAAATACACCAGCATGAATCGTATTGGTTTATTGGAAGAAAATATTAAATTCAATAAAGAATACGCTTTTAAAATTGCAGGTAAACAAGAAGAGGTACTGAAAGCATTGAAAGATGAAAAAATCACTTTTGTAGGTGATTTTGATTTATTGGAGGAAGAATTTTACGAAGACTTAATCTTTGATTTACAGGTAGTTATTGAAGTAATGGTTAAAAAATAAATTTCTCGGCATAAAAATTGAATAATACAAACATAAATTAAAACTTATAACAATGAAAAAAACAATTTTATTAGCAAGCATCTTCTTGTTTAGCTTAACTGGTTTTGCGCAAGAAGCAGAAGATTTAGTAGGAGTATGGGAGCCAGGGCATGGAAAGGCTAAAGTTAAGATCGATAAGATTGATGATAAATTTTATGGTAAGATAGTGTGGTTAAAAGAGCCTAATGACCCAGATACGGGAGAGCCAAAAGTAGATAAAAATAATCCGGATAAAAGTATGCGTGATGTCCCATTAAGAGGATATCGAATTTTAAAGGATTTTGAGTATAAAGGTAAAGGAGTTTGGGAAGAAGGTACTATTTACGATCCTGAAAAAGGAGAGACATACGACTGTATCATCACTATGAAAGATGAAAATACGTTAGATATTAGAGGTTATATAGGTGTCAAAACATTTGGTCGTTCAGATACCTGGAGAAGATTAAAGATGAAAAAGAAATAATTCTAAACTACTAGGCTGTTAGTTGAGTATTCAATTAACAGCTTTTAATTCAATTGATAATGAAACAAACTTACTTAACTTACTTTTTATCAGCCTTTCTATTTATTGGCTTTTTTACTTTGCAGGCCCAAGAAGATGAAGAAGAGGATTGGGACATGTACGACGATTTCGAGTTAGAGGACGATACACCAGTTAAGAGATATGCTGCACCTACGGTATCAGGTATGAGTCCACAACGTTTTATAAGTGTGAGTTTTGATGCTCAAATGCCTTATAATTATGAATTTTCAGAAGTAAGATTTCCACAATCAAACGGTACAGGATTTGATGTAGATGAAAGTAATCCTGGTGTTAGAGAATCAGGAACAGCAGATTTTACAGGGGGACTTCGAATTAATACTAACATCCCAATCATCTCTAAAAGTAGTTTTGTTTGGCAATCAGGTATTAATTTTATGGATACGCGTTATTCAATAAGTCCAGATGCCGATTTTGGAGAGAATAGATTTACCTTACCTAATGGAAATGAAGCCAGGGGTTTAGGTCAGATTCTTAATGAAGATGGTTTACGCAATATTAATTGGACTAACACTTTTTTCTTTCCTATGAATGAAACTGAGTTTATTGTTTTTCAAGGACAAGTTGATATGAGTGGTAACTACGCTTTAGATAGTTTTCAGCCGTTAAACACATTGCGCTATAGTGCAGCAGCTGTATATGGAAGAAGAGTAAGTGATTATTTTAGATGGGGTATTGGTGTGTCAAGGACATACCGTGTTGGAAACATGAACTACGTTCCGGTAATCATGTATGATTGGACTTCTAAAAACAGAAAATGGGGAACAGAAATCCTTTTTCCAGCACGTGCTTATGTAAGGTATAATTTCAATAAAAATTCTCTTTTATTAGCTGGATTTGACTTAGAAGGACAAAGTTATCATATTGATGAATACTCTATAAACGGCAACTCTTACGAAATTAGAAGAGGTGAGGTAAGACCAAAAATTGAATTTCAAACAAAACTAACGGGTTATGTATGGGCAAGCATCCAAGCGGGTTACCGTTGGGATTGGTCTTATGATGCAGATGAGTTAGATGGAAGCAATGATTTCTTTAGAGGATTTTTTGGCAATCAAGAATTTGGAATGATCAATAGTTTAGAAAATCCATTTTATTTCAATGTGGGATTAAATTTTGTGAGTCCTTAAATTATAATTGGAATAACATCTTACATGCATATCAAAAAAAATATCAAAGCTTGAATTTTGAGCTTTGATTTTTTTTTGGAGTTACAGGAATTATCAAAATGATTATTGTAAACTATTCTTTAACAATTTTTACTTCTTTTGTTTCATTTTCAGTCTTGATTCTTGCTATGTATATTGCAGTAGGCAAGTTGCTTAAATTTATTTCAATGAGTGTAGAATTGTAGTTATTTTGAATAATCTTTTTACCTTTTAAATCAAAAATTTCAATTTTTTGAATGGGATTAAAATTATTGATGGTTAGATTGTTTTTAACTGGATTAGGATAATAAGTAAAGTTAGAAAATTCATGTTCATCCACACTAAGGCTTAAAAAAGCAGTAACTGCAAAAGCTTCACTGCTACAAGCCCCATCAATAACAACTGCATAATAAGTTGTATTATCCTCGAGGGGAGTAGAAAGTGGAAGTGGGTTAGTCAATGTTGCTGCATCAACTGTACTTGCAAACCATTCTACATCAGCGGGTTGTATGATTATATCAGCTAATGTACTTCCTTGACCCAAAATTTGTTCGCTTTCTCCTGTTGGAGGAATTACTTCATTAATCACTATACTTATTTCTACTTCCTCAGCACATTCACCTTCAGCAGGAGTAAAGGTGTAAGTGGTAGTTGAAGTCGAATTTAAATCAGGATTCCAAGTGCCTTCAATTCCGTTATCTGAAGTAGTTGGTAAATCAGGAATAACTTCATCTGTACAAAATTCTGTTTCTATTGAAAATTCTGGAATTAATGCTGGATTGATTTCAATAGTCACTTCTTTCTCCTCAGCACATTCACCTTCAGCAGGAGTAAAGGTGTAAGTGGTAGTAGAAGACGTATTTAATTCAGGACTCCATGTTCCTTCAATTCCGTTATCTGAAGTAGTTGGTAAATCAGGAATGGCTTCATCCGCACAAAACTCAGTTTCAATTGTAAATTCTGGAGTTAATTTTGGATCAATTTCTATAGTAATTTCTACTTCTTGAGCGCATTGCCCTTGATTGGGTGTAAAGGTGTAGGTAGTGTTTGTTGTATTGTCAAATTCTGGGGTCCATGTTCCAGTAATTCCATTTATAGAATTTGTTAATAATGGGCT